>DASYDA010000527.1:0-8920 GCA_036499865.1 Dongiaceae bacterium
CGCCATCTGAATTCACAGATGGTGCGGGTGCTTAAGACCATCGGCTTCGACCGCAACTATGTTCGCGGACAGGGAGCTTACCTTTTCGACCAGAATGACGAACGCTACCTGGACTTGCTGAGCGGCTTCGGCGTCTTTGCCGTAGGACGCAATCATCCGGCGGTGATCGGCGCGCTGCAGCAGGTGCTGACGGCGGAGCTGCCGAACCTCGTCCAGATGGATGTTTCGCTGCTCAGCGGATTGCTCGCCGAACGCCTGCTGCCCAAGATCCGCGGCATGGAGAAGATGTTCTTCTGCAATTCCGGCGCGGAAGCCGTGGAGGCCGCTCTGAAATTCAGCCGGGCCGCAACCGGGCGCAGCCGCATCCTGTTCTGCGAACATGCCTTTCACGGCCTCACTTACGGTGCGCTGTCGCTGAACGGCGACGATCATTTCCGCAGCGGCTTCGGCGCGCTCCTGCCGGGTTGCGAAGCTATCCCGTTCAACGACCTAGGCGCGCTGGACAAAGCCCTCGCCGGCGGCGATGTCGCGGCCTTCATCGTCGAGCCGATCCAAGGCAAAGGCGTCAACATGCCCGACGACAACTACCTGACCGAGGCCGCGCGGCTCTGCCGCCGCCACGGCGCGCTTTTGGTCGCCGATGAAATACAGACCGGCATCGGCCGCACGGGAAAATTCCTCGCCATCGATCATTGGAACGTCGAGCCGGATATGGTGCTGCTGGCGAAGGCGCTTTCCGGCGGCTTCGTCCCCGTGGGCGCGGTGGCGATGCGCAAGACGACCTTCAACAAGATCTTCGACCGCATGGACCGGGCGGTGGTGCATGGCTCCACCTTCGCCAAGACCGATATCGCCATGGCGGCCGGATTGGCGGCGCTGCAAGTCTTGGAAGATGAAAAGCTCACCGAGAACGCCGCGAAGATCGGTGCGGAAATCCAGTCCGATCTCGCTTCGCTGATCGGGCGCTATGAGTTCGTCAAAGCCGTGCGCGGCAAAGGATTGATGATCGCGATCGAATTCGGCACACCGAAGAGCCTCTCGCTCAAAGCCGCTTGGGCATTGCTGGAAACCGCCAATAAGGGCCTGTTCTGCCAGCTCATCACCATTCCCCTGCTGAAGCAGCACCGGATCATCTCCCAGGTGGCCGGCTTCGGCATGAACGTCATCAAGCTGATCCCCCCGCTCACCCTCACCCAGGAGGATCGGGCCTGGATCAGCCGTGGATTCGAGCAAGTGGTGGCGGACAGCCACCGTGTTCCGGGCGCGGTTTGGGATCTCGGCCGGACCCTGGCATCGCACAGCCTGAAGGCGCGAAGCAGCGCCGCCTGAAAATCTTGGATACCCCCGCTTCCGCACAACCGTCCTTCTCCCAGCCGTTTTTTTCTGCGACCGATCTCGGCGTGCTGCTCGGCGCGCCGTTCTTCACCCTGCCCGCCTGGTTCGTGCCGGAGCGCCACTGGCCGAAGATCACGCGCCTGCTGAGCCCGATGGCGATATCGGATCTGACCAAGGATCCCCGCGCCGCCGCGAAGCTCATCCGCCAGACCCTGGGCAACCGGCTTTCGGACCTGCAAGCGCGCGACATCCTGAGCGGCATGGGTGCGGAGGGGATCTTCACTTTCTTCCAGGTGCTGAAATGCTACCGACCCGACGGCTGGGAACCGGCCGTGCGCATCGCCAATTTCGAGCGCGTCGCGGCGGCGCTGCAAGCCGGCCGCGGCGCCATACTCTGGGTCGGCCATGCCTTTCACGGACATCTCGGGGCCAAGGTCGGGTTTCATCGCGCCGGCCTCAAGGTCGTTCATCTCAGCACGCCGGCGCACGGCTTTTCGTCGACGCGGTTCGGCGTGCGTTATCTCAACCGGATTCAGACCCGTATCGAAGACCGTTACATCGGTGAGCGGGTGCTGCTGCCGTTGAACGGACAGAACGCCGCCGTGCAGACGTTGGTGAAGCGGCTGAAGGCCAATAAGGTCGTCAGCATCACCGGCCAGCGCGGAACCGGCCGCACTATTGCGGCGCGTTTCCTCGACGGCACGCTTACCCTGGCGCCGGGTGCGCCGTCGCTGGGCCATATGACCGGCGCCGCCGTCTTCCCCACCTTCGCATTTCGCGCTCCCGACGGCGCGATCGAGGTCAGCGTGGAACCGCCGGTCGAAATGGCCGCCGATGCGCCGCGCGAAGCCGCGGTGTCGCAAGCGGTGCAGCAATTCGCAACCGTCAGCGAGGGATATGCGCTCCGCTATCCCGGCCAGTGGCTGAGCTGGGTGCAGCTCTAGAGCTTCGGCTCTAGATCAGCCGAGGCGCTGCTGCCTCACCATGGATTTCAGCGAACGGCCCTCGGAAATCTGCCACCAGGTGAGGGCCGGAATCCCGATCATCAATTCGCGCGCGCGGGTCGCCAGTGACAGCGACAGCGCGATATCCGCCGGAACGCCGATCGCCTTGCCGAGCACGACATAACCCGCTTCCTGCAACCCCCAGCCGCCGGGCAGCACGAAAGCCGCGGCCCGCAACGCGCCGATGATGCCGATCAAGGAAGCCGCATCCAGTGCCGAGATCGGATGGTCCATCATCCGAGCCGCCGCCCAGATTTCGACGGCCATCAAGCCGCGCGTGGCACAGCGGATGGCACAAGCGAGGATCACGCGCAACGGCCGCCGATAGATGGCATGGATGGTCTGGTCCAGATGCACCGCGCCGGCGACGATGTGGTCCCATCGCGGCGAATGGAACAAGTGGGCGCCGAGCCGTGCGAGCTTTCCGAACAATCCGGCGCGCTGCAGCAGCAGCAGCGTGCCGATGGCGACGCCGAGCACGATGGCACCGGCCAGTGCCGGCCAGCCGAGATTGGCCTGGGTATCGGCGACGGTCATGGCGACGACGCCGATCACGGCCCAGAAAGCCAGAACGAAACTCTGCACCGTCATATCCACCACGGCGATGGAAGCCGCATCCGCGGCGCGGGTGCCGGAACGGATCAGGAGCCGCGCCTTCACGACCTCCGCCATCAAGCCGCCCAGCGGCATCAGGGTTTCGACTGCGATCCCGGTCCAGATCGCCCGCAGCACGACGCGGAAGAGCGGGCGGCGACCCTCCGGGAATTGCAGGCTCCAGGAGAAGGCGGCGCCGAAGATATGTGGCGAATAGATCATAGGCAGCAGCAGGATACCGAAACCGAGGGAAGCCATCGCATCCGCGATGGTGTCGAAACCGCGCCAGGCGACCAGGGCAATCGCCACGGAAAGCCCGATCACCAATGTGATGTAGGCCGCATAGCGGAGAGGCCGGCGCGGCGCGGCAACGTCGAGGGTAGTTGAATCCTGCATGCGATTTCCAATTCGAATCCGCCCACTGCCGAAAGCGGATCCAGTCGAGCCCAGGTCTGTATCAATCCCCGGGTGTTGTTAGACCGATTCAGATCTGCGGTCGGACAGACCTTGCATGAAAACGCGAAGCGCCGTCCCCAAGCGGATGACATGTCGCCGATAGGTCGAGTCAGCCGGCAATTCCGCCATGAGCCTGCGATGCGCGGCGCCGAGATTGTGGTAAGGCACGCTCGGCAATGCTTCTCGCAGGCCGCGATACCGCGAACCCACGGGCAGCAGCAAGGCATCGATCACGGGCGGACCCGCCACCGTCACGGAGCGGCCGAGCGCCGGCTCCAAACCGTCTTCGTTGACGCCTGCCATCGCCGCTGAGTTGGAGAGGATGCTGTTTTCGACGCCGGGCAGCATGATCACGGAAGACGAATCCCCGGCAGCGGCTTTCGCCCCCTGCCCGTTGGACAGCAGCAGACGGGCCTCGAACAGGTTCTGAATGCAGCGGAGGGCGACCGCGAAGACGCACAGCGCATAAAGCTCGGCGAAGGTCGACCACGGCACGATATCGTCCGCATAGGCGAAGACCACCGCGAGCACGACCAGGAAGCAGCAGATCTCCGCCGCGTTGCGCCGTCGTCCTGCCGTCGGCATCAATTCGCCGCTCTGATGCGGGATCGGAAAGTTGGCGGGCAATCTCGCCCAGAGCCAGCCGCGGATCCGGGGATGCAGGATGAGCAAGGGCCCGATCAGCAGGAAACGTGCTGCACCGAGCACGGGTGCCGCGAAAATGCGCAGCAGATGCCCGGTCAGCCGCTCGGGACGCAATCCCAGGGGAATTTCGTTGTCCGATTCGGAAGCCGCCGCCTGCTCCGCCGACATCCGGGCATTCGGCCTGACCAGTTCGTATTTGAACGAAGGCATCAGCAGCGGAATGCCGCAGATCAAATTCCAGTAGGTCTTGAACGCAACCATGCGGCCTTCCGGCATGCGCGCGATTTCGTTCACGAAAACGCCGGCGCGAAACAGCGCCAAACCCGCCACCAGAAACCAGAAAAACTGCGCCGGGCTATAATCTTTGACGGTGAAATATTCCCAGCACGCGAAATAGCCGATAGCGATCGAGGCCGTGAAATCGGCGAAATAGATCCACGGCCGATATTCCATGAGATCCTGGAGCATCACGCCCGGAGTTCGCACCTCGCCGGATGCGGGACGGCGCACCGGCCATTCGGGAATGATCGGCCGCGTATTGTTGTTCGGCCAGAGGAAGCACGCCGCGTCGGCTTCCCGCTCGAGATCGAGCCACAGCTTGCCTTCGGGCTCCTGGCGATAACGATACTGGCGCGGAAACGGGCGCCACGGCTGGGCGCTGAAATCGGCGAAGTTCAAAAGCTTGGTCCGGCCGAGCCGATATTCATGCCCGCGATCGCGGGCATTCCACTGCCTCGGCAGCTCGCCCCGGAGGTTGGATGCCGCCGCCATATCCATCATCTGTTCCGGCGAAAGGGCCTGCGCGGCGTGCAGGGTCCAGAACGGCGCCATCCGCCCACAGTCGATCAGCATGACCGAAGTATCGAAGGCCCAGGCCTGGCGCGACCGGTTCGAGACCGCAAGAAAGCCGCTGCCGCCCGTATCCGCGTCGAACAGCTCGGCCGGATCCGACAGATAGATCTGCCCGACATCGCTGTAGAGCGCCCGCCCGGAAAAACCGGCATAGTGCGGGACGGCAAAGCGATAGTTCGCAAAGCCCGTGGACCATCCGGTTCGGCGGAAACCGCCGAGATGCCGCATGACGTGAATCTCATAGGTTCGGCGCGGGTCGCGACGGCGCATGATCGACCAGATCAATACCCGCTCGGCGGCGCGCTGGGCCGGCTCGGAACCGACAAATATCCGAACCGGCGGACGGGTCGATGGCGCGTTTCCGGGCAACGGCTCCAGAACATAAAGATCGGGGGCGGCGCGCGTGCCGGCCGGCCGGAACGCCCGGCAGATCACGCGCTCAAGCCACGGATTCGTCACAGAGAAACCTCTTTTCCCGATGTACCGCCAAGCCGATGCCGAGGTCAGCCAGCCCGGTGCGAGCACGGCGGTCCGTAAGATAACTGCCGTGTCGCCGGGCAGCAACCGAATCGGCGCTCAAGCCGTCTTAAATGCGAACCCCGCTAACCCCGCCACGCATTGAGGCCCCGCATTAAGGAACGACGCGAACGGCGCCCTTGGCGGCGCTGGTGGTCAGGGCCGCATAGGCCCGCAAGGCCATGGTCACGCGGCGGTGGCGCTTTTCGGCAGGCTTCCAGGCGTTGGCCCCCTTCGCTTCCATGGCCTCGCGCCGCTTGGCAAGCTCGGCATCGCTGATCGCGAGGTGGATGGTGCGGTTGGGGATATCGATCTCGACCCGATCGCCTTCCTGGATCAGGGCAATCGCTCCCCCTTCCGCCGCTTCCGGGGAAACATGGCCGATGGAAAGCCCCGAGGTGCCGCCGGAGAAGCGTCCATCGGTCAGCAAGGCGCATTGCTTGCCGAGGCCCTTCGACTTCAGGTAGCTGGTCGGATAGAGCATTTCCTGCATGCCGGGGCCGCCCTTCGGTCCTTCATAGCGGATCACCACCACGTCGCCGGCTTTGATCTGGTTCAGCAGGATGCCCTCGACGGCGCCGTCCTGGCTTTCGAAGATGCGCGCCGGGCCGGAGAATTTCAGGATCGACTCATCGACGCCCGCGGTTTTCACGATGCAGCCGTCGAGCGCGATATTGCCGAACAGCACTGCCAATCCGCCATCCTTGCTGAAGGCATGCTCGACGTCACGGATGACGCCCTTCGAGCGGTCGAGATCGAGACTGTCGAAGCGCTGATCCTGACTGAACGCCGTCTGGGTCGGCACACCGCCGGGAGCTGCCTTGAAGAAATGCTGGATCTTCGGATCGTTGGCGCGGGTCACATCCCATTTGTCGAGGGCGTCGCCCATGGTCGCCGAATGCACGGTCGGCAGATCGCGATGGATGAGACCGCCGCGATCCAGTTCGCCCAGGATCGACATGATGCCGCCGGCGCGATGCACGTCTTCGATATGCACATGCGAAACCGCCGGCGCCACCTTGCAGATATTCGGCACCTTGCGGGACAGGCGGTCGATATCCGCCATGGTGAAATCAACCTCGCCTTCATAGGCGGCGGCCAGAAGATGCAACACGGTGTTGGTGGAGCCGCCCATGGCGATGTCGAGGGTCATCGCATTCTCGAAAGCGGCGAAGGACGCGATCGAGCGCGGCAGCACGGATTCGTCGTCGCCTTCATAGAAACGCTTGGTGAGCTTCACCACCGTGCGCGCGGCTTCCAGGAACAGCTCCTTGCGGTCGGCATGGGTGGCGAGCGTGGTGCCATTGCCCGGCAGCGCCAGGCCCAGCGCTTCGGTCAGGCAGTTCATCGAATTCGCGGTGAACATGCCGGAGCAGGAACCGCAGGTCGGGCAGGCGCTGCGCTCGATGACCGCGACTTCCTCGTCGGTATTCTTGTCGTCGGCGGCCGCCACCATGGCGTCGATCAGGTCGAGCGCCTTCAGCTTGCCGTCCTTCATGACGAGCTTGCCAGCTTCCATCGGACCGCCGGAGACGAAGACAGTGGGGATGTTGAGGCGCAACGCCGCCATCAGCATCCCGGGGGTGATCTTGTCGCAATTGGAGATGCAGACCAGCGCATCGGCGCAATGCGCATTCACCATGTATTCGACCGCATCGGCGATGATCTCGCGCGAGGGCAGGCTGTAGAGCATGCCGTCATGGCCCATGGCGATGCCGTCATCGACGGCGATGGTGTTGAATTCCTTGGCGACACCGCCACTGGCCTCGATCTCGCGTGCGACCAATTGGCCAAGATCCTTCAGGTGGACATGACCCGGCACGAACTGGGTGAAGGAATTGGCGATCGCCACGATCGGCTTGCCGAAATCGCCGTCCTTCATGCCGGTGGCCCGCCACAAACCGCGGGCGCCGGCCATGTTGCGGCCGTGGGTGGAGGTGCGGGAACGGTAACTGGCCATGGTCCTCAAACTCCCTTGGGATCATCCTGACAGTATTTTATTGGTTTCGGACTATCACAGTAAGTCTTTGCCAGCCAAACATAAATCCGTATTACCAGCGGCATGGGTGCAGCGCGTAGAGGGCATGGCGAGGCCCCGGTTTACGGGACCCACTGTTCCTGGTAGTTTCCGCGCCGATTTTCCCAAACAGATCAAGATAATGAGCGGATTTCTCCGATGAAGATCAACGGCAACTCGATAAAACCGGGCAATATCATCGAGCATCAGGGCAAGCTCTGGCGCGCGGTCAAGACCATGCACACCCAGCCCGGCAAAGGCGGCGCCTATCTCCAGGTCGAGTTGAAGGACATCCGCACCGGCACCAAGCTCAACGAGCGCTTCCGCTCCTCCGAGACCGTGGAGCGCGTGCGGCTGGACGAGCACGAATACCAGTTCCTGTTCGTCTCGGGCGAGGATTACACCTTCATGGAGCAGGAAACCTTCGAGCAGATCACCCTCAACACCGAGTTGATCGGCGATCCGGCGGTATTCCTGCAAGAGGGCATGGTGGTGACGCTGCAGAGCTACGAAGGCTCGCCAATCTCCGTTGAGCTGCCGGAAACCGTCATCATGGAAATCGTCGAGGCCGACGCCGTGGTGAAGGGCCAGACCGCCTCTTCCTCCTACAAGCCCGCGAAGCTGGAGAACGGCGTCCGCGTGATGGTGCCGCCGCATATCGGCTCCGGAACCCGCATCGTGGTCAACACCGCCGACGCGACCTATGTCGAGCGGGCCAAAGACTAAGTGTTGTAATCATCATGCCGACCCGTTCCGCCACCATCAATGTAATGGCCAAGGCCGCCGACAAGGCGGCCCGCTCCCTGAAACGCGACTTCGGCGAAGTGGCACAGCTCCAGGTCTCGCTGAAAGGCCCCGGCGACTTCGTCTCCAATGCCGATCTGAAGGCCGAACGGACGATCCGCGAGGAACTGCAGAAGGCACGGCCTAATTTCGGGTTCCTCCTGGAGGAAGGCGGCACCGTCGCCGGCAGCGATCCCGACCACCGGTGGATCATCGACCCGCTCGACGGCACCACCAACTTCCTGCACGGCCTGCCGCATTTCGCGATTTCGATCGCCCTGGAGCAAAAGGGCGAAATCATCGCCGGCCTCATCTATGACCCGGCCAAGGAAGAGACGTTCTGGGCGGAAAAAGGCATCGGCGCTTTCTGCAACGACCGGCGGATGCGGGTTTCCGGCCGGAAGCAGCTTTCCGAATCGCTGCTGGCAACCGGCATCCCCTTCATCGGCCATGGCGACCGTGCCCGATTCGTCAAGCAACTGGATGCCGCCATGCGGGAGACCTGCGGGGTACGCCGGCTGGGCGCCGCGGCGCTCGACCTCGCTTATGTCGCCGCCGGCCGTTATGAGGGCTTCTGGGAGGAGGACCTTTCCCCCTGGGATATCGCGGCAGGCATCATCATAGTTAGGGAAGCCGGCGGATATATCAGCGATCTCAAGGGCGGACAGACCATGCTGCAGACCGGATCGATCCTGGCCACCAATGGTTCGCTGCATGC
>DASYDA010000528.1:0-5271 GCA_036499865.1 Dongiaceae bacterium
CACCGGCTCGGTCAGCAACTGGGCGAGCGGCGTCACGTCGGCGAGGCCGATTTCGCTCTGGCCGGTGAGGCGATTGGTGATCAAGGGCAGCGCCTGCACGCAGGTATAGTGGCCATCGCCGGCATGCGTGTTGATATAGGCGATGCCGACGGTGCCGCCGCCGCCCGGCTTGTTGATCACGGTGAACGGCTTGCTCGAGAGCTTGAGCCGTTCGACGATGCCCTGCAGCGTGCGCGCAGCGAGATCCTGCCCGCCGCCCGGTGCGCTCGGCACCACGACTTCGATCGGCCGCCGCGGCTTCCAATCGGCCAGCGCCGCCCCGGGGAAACCGACGGCGCCAAGGCCGATGGCCCCGGCCGCCGCCGTCCCGGAAATCAGCAAATCTCTACGCGTAATCTTTGACATTGTTCTCCTCCCGAATCGTTGTTGTTAAAAATTGAACTCATCGAACGTGGATGGCGCGAACAGTGCCTCGAGCGGCACCGGGCCATCGATGAGGCCGTCGTCCTCCGCATAACGGAGTATGGCATCCAGTTCCTTGGCGTTCGCCTTCACGCCGTAGGACCAGAAATTGGTTCCCATGACGCTCCGCACCCGGTCGATCTCGTCGACGATCCAGGGATGCGTCACATGCAGGGTGTCGATCCGCGACAGTTCCTCGAGCGCGATCGCGCGCGCCTTGGCGAACGCGACGTAGACATTGACCGGAAGCCAGGGATGCTTCTCCACCAGCGAGCGGCGGATGCCCACTGCATGCATGATCGGGAACAGCCCCGTCCGCGTGAAATAGTTCTCCTCGGCCCTCCGGTAATCGGGGAACAGCCGGGCCACCCGGTTGCCGTTCCCATAGCCGGCGGGGGCACGCGGCGCGATCACCGCGTCCAACTCGCCATCGACCAGCATGCGGGAGAGCGTTTGCTGTGGCCCGATCGGCTGGATGCTGATCTTGCCGTTGGGCTTGGTCGGCGTGCGGGCGCTGCGGCCCGGCTGCTCCAGCCCGCCCATATGCCAGTGCACTTCGTTGCGCTTCAGCCCATATTCGTCGGCGAGCATGCCGCGGGCCCAGACGCCGGCGGTCTGCTGCAAATCGGGGATGCCGATGCGCCGCCCGTTCAAGGCCTCGGGGAGATCGATGCCGCTATCCGCACGCACATAGATCGACGAATGGCGGAAAGCGCGCGAGAGGAACACGGGAATGCCGACATAAGGCCCCGCGCCCCGCGCCGTCGTGATCAGATGCGTGGAGAACGACAGCTCCGAGATATCGAATTCCTGATGGCGGAACGCCCGCTGGAACATCTCCTCCGGCCGACCCGGAATGAAGTTGATCCGGCAACCTTCGATCGTCACGCGCCCATCGAGCAAGGCGCGGGTGCGATCGATATTCTGACAAGCAAGCGACAGTTCAAGCATTCCACCCACTTTCAGGCCTGTATCGGACAAAGCACCGCCCCCGCCCTTTCGCTGATGCGAATGACGTCCGGTGGGTTTTGCCCATTGAGGCTCTGCTTTTTTCGCGCCGATCCTCGGCCGCGTTACGTCCAACGGCTCTCTTGTAGCCGCTTACTCGATCCTACCTGTTACCGTCTCCGCCTGGTGGCGTGCCGGGCCTGCTTCTACGAGATGATCCAACGCACTCAGCATGCGCTCCTTGCCGTTGCCGACATGGCGCGCACTGACGTCGTAGCTCTTCATGCTGTCTTTCGCTTCCAGCGCCCCGACGATATCGCGATGCTCCTTGTTGGAATCCAGCAAGGCATGGCGCTGCACGAGGCCATGGGTGCGGAATAGATGGAATTCCTTGACCAGCCCGCGATAGAGCTTGATCAGCCGTGCATTGCCGGTCGCACGCACGATGTAATCGTGAAATTCGAGATTGATCGGATAGAACTTGCCGAAATCCGCATTCTCGGCCGCCAGCTCCATCTCATCGACGAAGGAGCGGAGATTCTTGAGATGCTCGGCGGTGAGGGCCGGCGCCAGCAGTGAAGCGGCCAAGCCGGTCAGTCCGGCGCGCAGATCGTAAACCTCGATCGCATCGGCCTTGGTGAGCTGCTTGATGAAAACGCCGCGATTGGGAATGAGGTGGACGAAGCCGAGTTCGGCCAAGGCCCGGCAGGCCTCGCGCACCGGCCCGCGGCTGACCAGGAGCTTGTCGGCCACGGCCTTCTCGTTCAGCCGCTCGCCGGGACGCAATTCGCCGCTCAGGATCATCCGCTCGATCTCGTGCTGCACCACGCCCGTAAGGGAATGCGCGCGCAAGGCGGCGACGGTGGGAATTGACGGAGTGAGTTCGTCCGTGCTCATGTGCAGACAATCTTATGTCTTATGTCAACTGTCAACAATTTAATTAACGACATCGCAACTTCTCGGACACAGATCAGGCCTCCCGGGCTAAAAAATTGAAAACAATCAAGAAACCGTCCCCGCCCCGCCTTCGGCGGTGCGGGTGGCGATAAAGGGATCTAGAATCTCGGCGATCCCCGCGGCGCTCATCGGCGCTTTGAAATCCTTGAGGATTTTCTGCCAGATGCCATGCGCCCGTTCGGTCGCGGTCTTGGAGCCCGCCTCGGTCCAATTGCCGAAATTGGAGAGATCGGCGACCAGCGGCTCGTAGAAGGCATTGCGGTAGCGCGCCATGGTCTGGCCGGTGGCAAAGAAATGCCCGCCCGGATTGACCTCGGCGATGGCATCGAAACCGATCGCATCGGCATCCGCCGGGGTCGCGACGCAGAGTTCGGCGACGGATTGCAGGACCTCGAGGTCGGTGATCATCTTCTCATAGGAGAAGCTCAAGCCCCCTTCCAGCCATCCGGCGGAATGGATCAGCACTGTCGCCCCACCCAGGACCGCGCCCCAGAGCGCCATCTGCGTCTCATTGGCCGCCTGGGCATCCGAGATGTTCGCGGCGCTGCCGCCGCCACCCCGCCAGGGCAGACCCAGGAATCGCGCCAATTGCCCGGAACCGAGCGTCGCCTTGAAATGCTCCGGCGTCCCGAAGGCCGGAGCGCCCGATTTCATGTCCACGTTGGAGCTGAAGCTGCCATAGACGACCGGCGCACCCTTCCGGGTGATCTGCGCCAGGGTGATCCCCGCCATCGCTTCGGCATGCTGCAAGGTCAGCGCGCCGGCCACCGTGATCGGCGCCATCGCGCCGGCGAGGCAGAAAGGCGTGATGATCGAGATCTGCCCGGCCTTGGCGAAATCGATGATGCCCTGCGCCATCGGAATATCGAGCTGGCGCGGCGAATTGGTATTGATGACCGTATAGCAATACGCCGTGCTTTCGAACTCCGCAGCGCTCAAACCCCGCGCCAGCCGGATCATTTCGAAACTGTCCAGGACCTGCGGCGTGCCGCGCGCATAGACGAAGGGAAACTTGTCGGAGAGCGTCAGCTGAGACTTCATCATCGCGTAATGGCGCAGATGCGGCGGGATATCCTGCGGCTCCGTATGCGGCGCCAGGCCGTGCAACACGTGGAAGCTCTGCGCCAGCTTGATGAGATTTTCGTAGTCCTCGAAGCTCCCGGCCCGCCGGCCCCGGCCGATATCGGTCACGTTCGGCGTGCCCGATCCGGCGATGAAGGTGAGCGTGCCGGTTTCCATGATCTGGTCGCGCGACGAATCGCCGGCCTTCGCCAGGAAGGACCGCGGCGCCACGGCGAGGCTCTCCAGAACGATGTCGCGCCCGATCCGGACGATCCCGGTCTCCGGATCGACCAGGGCGCCCGCCGCGGCGAATCTCTCGCGCGCCTCCGGCAGCAGCACCTTGATTCCCAGCTCCTCCAGCACGCGCAAGGCGGTGTCGTGGATCGCCTCGATCCGGTCCTGGGAGAACACCGTCTGCGGCACGAAGGGATTGCGCAGCTTCCGGTAAGCCTCGCTGCGGCTGGGACCTGCCTCGGAGGCGCCAGGGCGCGCGCCGCGCCGTCTTGCCCCTCTCCCACCGGCCACCGCCTCGTTCATATGCCGACCCCATCTCGCCAAAGCACTGCCGCCAACCTAGTCCGCCCTCTCTCCCGCAACAACGGTACTGGAAGCATAGCGCCATGAGTTTTTGGATGAGTTTTGGGTGGCGGAAGCGCGCGCCGGTGCTTGTTGCGGCGGGCGGGCATCTGTTAGGTTGCCCGCATTCTGGTGGGGTTCCGTGTCCAAACAGTATTCAGCTTTCGCTCTCGCCCGTCATGCCCTGTCGCCGGACCTGCCCTGGCCGCGCGCCTGGCGTTCGCCCGATCCCAAGCCGTCCTATGACGTCGTCCTGGTGGGCGGCGGCGGCCATGGCCTCGCCACCGCCTATTATCTCGCCAAGAACCACGGCATCCGCACCATCGCCGTCCTGGAACGGAACTATATCGGCTCGGGCAATGTCGGCCGCAACACGACGCTGATCCGCTCCAACTACATGATCGGCGGCAATACGGACTTCTTCGAGCATTCGCTGAAGCTCTGGGAGGGCCTCAGCCACGACCTCAACTTCAACTGCATGGTCTCCCAGCGCGGCCAGATCGTGGTGGCGGTCAGCCCGTCCCAGATGGACACCTTCGCGCGGCGCGGCAACCTCATGCGCTTGAACGGCATCGACGCCGAGCTGCTGGACCGTGGCGAGGTCATGAATCTGCTCCCCTATCTCGATTATTCCGAAAATGCCCGCTGGCCGGTCTGGGGCGGTATCCTGCAGCCCCGCGCCGGCACCGTGCGCCATGACGCGGTCGCCTGGGGCTATGCCCGCGCCGCCGATTCCTACGGCATCGACATCATCGAGAATTGCGAAGTCACCGGCTTCGCGATCGACAACGGCACCATCACCGGCGTCGAGACCAGCCGCGGCCGCATCAATGCCGGCAAGGTCGGCATCGCCGTCGCCGGCCACACTTCGCATGTGGCGCGCATGGCGGGGCTCCGATTGCCGGTTGAAAGCCACATCCTGCAGGCCTTCGTGACAGAGCCCGTCAAACCCATCGTCGATCATGTGGTCTCCTGGGGCGCCGAGCTCTTCTATCTCTCGCAATCCGACAAGGGCGGCCTGGTCTTCGGCGGCCATATCGACGGCTTCAACACCTATACCCAGCGCGGCCAGTTCGCGAAGATCCAGACCGTTGCCGAATGCGCGGTTTCGCTGATGCCCTTCATCTCCCGCGTGCGCCTGCTGCGCCATTGGGGCGGCATCCAGGACATGACGCCGGATGGTAGCCCCTTCATCTGCAAGACGCCGGTGAAGAATCTCTATCTCAACGGTGGCTGGTGCTATCAGGGCTTCAAGGCGACGCCGGC
>DASYDA010000529.1:0-16634 GCA_036499865.1 Dongiaceae bacterium
TGAGAAGAACAGCGCCGAGCGACGGCGGCGACATAACTCATATGCCTTAGATACCGGTACCTTTTTCCTTGCCAAGAAGACGAGGCCCGTGGGACAAGAAAGCAAGAAAAAGACCGCTCCGGCAGCCCCTTGAGCGGTCAATGCCGTCTTGAAACGGGAGGTAGAAAGCAATGAAATCCACCATCGCTGGAGCACTCGTCACCCTGGCCGCGTCGATGATCTGCGTCGCGGGTAACGCCGAGGAGAAGCCGATCCTCGTCGGCCTGATCGCCGGCACGACCGGCGCCTATGGATCGACCGGTGTTGCCGTGGTCAACGGCGCCCAGCTCGCGGTCGATAAGATCAATGCCGCCGGCGGCGTCATGGGCCGTCAGATCAAGCTCGACCCGCACAACGACAATGCTTCGGCGACGCTCTCGGGCCAGCTCTTCGCGAAGATGGTGAGCAGCGGAGCGGTGGCGATCGCGGGCTCGCCGGATACCGGGCCTGTGACCGCCGAACTGGCGATCCGGTATAAGATCCCGACGATCGGTGTCGTCGATGACGGCGGCCTCACGGTTTATAAGGACGGACCGACCAGCAAACCCAATCCCTGGGTCTTCGATTTTGGCCTCAACACCTTCGCCTGGGGTGAGAAGATCGGTGAATACGCTCTGAAGCATTGCCCCGACGGGCTCGCCGTCCTGCATGATCCTTCCACCTACGGCGAGGGCGGCAATTTCGGCATCAAGCTCGCTTATGACAAGGCGGGCCAGAAGATCGCGATGGACGAGACCATCACCGAGAACTGGTCCACAGGCGCGACGGCTGCCCTGATGCCACAAGCGACCGCGCTCAAGGCGAAGGGTATCAAATGCGTGGACGTCTGGCTGACCCCGCAGGACCAGGCTGCCTTCGTGCAGGATCTCCATTCGCTCGGCTATCAGGCGATGGTCTTCGGCAACGATGAAACCAACGCCGATGACACCTACTCGAAGCTCGCGGGCGATCTCGCCGACGGCACGATCAGCGCCACGCTCACCTCGGGTTTGCATCCGAGCCCGGAACTGCAGGCCTTCCGGGATGAGTACAAGAAGAAGTTTAACGTCGAATCGACCCCGTTCGCGGAAACCAGCTACGACAGCATCATGATGCTGGCGCAGGTGATCACCAACGCCAAGTCCACCAAGCCGGCGGCCCTGCAGAAGGAATTCAACAACACTTCCGGCTTCAAGGGCATCACCGGCGATCTCGGCTTCACCGAGCAAGAGCACATTACGATCACGCCGGATCAGATCACCCTGGTGAAATACGATGCGGCGTCGAAGACCTGGGTCGAGGTCAAGGATTGAGCCGGACTGGATGACGTCCTTGGATGGACGCGAGTCGAGCCGACGGCGGGACGCTTGTCCGAGCCGATGAAGGTGAAGGGGGCAGGGCAGCATTTGCTGCCCTTGCTCTGTAAGGAATACGGCTCCACCGTCCGATGTGAGGTGGAGCTCTCAGATTGTCCTCGTCAGTGCGACGTTCTCCACAGGGAAAGGAGAGCCTAGTTGTTGCAATTCGTCCTCAGCGGGTTGGCGATCGGTTCGATTTATGGATTGATCGGGATGGCGTTGGCCATCTCGTTCTACGTGACGCGCGTCATCAATTTCGCCCAAGGGCAAATGATGATGATCGCCATGATGATCGTTTCGACTCTCGCCACCGCCGAGTTCTCGCCCTGGTTGGCCGTGGCTGCAGGCTTGCTCAGCGCATGCGTGGTCGCGGTACTGTCCTATCTCATCGCCGTTAAGCCGATCCTCGCCTTTGATCGCTTCAGCTTCGGCTGGCTCGTGAGCACCCTCGGATTCGCCGTCGTGGTGGAGAATGCGGCGGCCTATATCTGGGGCCCGACCTCGCGCGCCTTTCCGCCGATCCTGAACGCCACCAGCGTTCACATCTCGGACGCGGTCCTTACTGAGCAGCAGGTTCTTGCCATTGTCGCCGCTGTTGTCCTGACCGCGGCCTTTGAGATCGTTCGCAAGCGCACCCTGTTCGGGAAGCTGGGCATGGCGATTGCCGTCGATCCGGAAATGGCTTCCGCCATCGGAGCGAACACGACCGTCGTTGCAATCATCGCTTTCGCGATCTCCGGGTTCTTCGCCGGCGTGGCCGGCGTGTTGATCGGCCCCAGCACCTTCGCCAACCCCTATTTGGGCGACACGTTCGGCACCTATGGATTCATCGCGATGATGATCGGCGGCGGTACCGAAAAACCGGCTGCAGCGATGTTCGGCGGGCTGCTGCTCGGTGTCCTCTCGGAAGGCGCCAATGCGTTGATCAATTCCCAGGCATCCGACTGGTTTCCGTTCCTAGTGCTGGTGGTCATCCTGATCGTTTCGCCGCGGGGCCTCTTCAGCTCGGGGAGCATGCTGATCCGTCTCCGCTTGGCGTCTGTCGCGCGGTGATGCGGGTCGATATGGCGGACAATCGCGGGCAGTTGCCGGTATCCGCCGGCGTCGATACCGGCCGGTCCCGGAGCTTTGGGACGGCATGGAGCATCGTTTTCCTGGCGGCCTATCTGGCTTTCACTTTCTTCGTTGCCCAGTCAGACTTGTCGGTGCAGAGCCTCGTCCTGGTGGCTGCCGTATTCAGCATTCTCGCAATCAGTCTTGATCTCGTGGCGGGAATGCTCGGCCTCTATTCCCTGGGCCAAGGCGGCTTCTTTGCAATCGGGGCCTATCTCACGACCATCGTCGCGACGAATTACGAGGTGAATGTCTTCCTGTTGCTGCCGGTCGTACTCATCGCCACCGGTTTGAGCGGCGTGCTCATCGGCGCCATGTCGCTTCGGGTCAGCGGGCTCTATTTCGCCATCACCACCTTCGTTTTCACTTTGGTGTTGACCGTACTCGCAACCGATCTGTCGATAACCGGGGGATTGCAAGGCCTGCTCGGCCCAGCGCTGCCGGACTTTCCGGATAGCTTGGCATGGCTCGGCACACCGGTCGCGTGGTGCGTGCTGCTCGCACTCCTGGTTGCGATTGCCCTGGTCTGGAACTTTCGCCGGTCGCCGCTCTATCCGGTTCTCCTCTCGATCCGCGACGCCGAGCCTTTCGCGGAAGCCGCCGGAATACGCACCAGCGTCATCAAGGTCGGCGTCTTCGGACTCTCTGCCGCGATGGCCGGGAGCGCCGGATGGCTGTTTTCCTTCCTCGGAGTCGTCTCTCCCGGCCAATTCGATTGGGCGGTTTCGCTCAACATCCTCGTCATGGTGCTGGTCGGGGGAATCAACACGACTCTTGGCCCGATCGTCGGCGCCATGTTCGTCACCATGTTCCCCGCCGTCGTGAACATCGATCCCTGGTTGCAGGAAATCCTCTACGGCGCCCTGTCAATTTTCGCAATCACGGTCTTTCCCGAAGGTGTCGTCGGTCTCGTCAAGCGGCGTCTCGCGCCGCTGTTCAAGGCGTCTGCCGCCGCACCGACGGCGCGCGAAGAAGTTAACCCGCTGCAACCCCATGTTTCGCGCGCGGAAACGCCATCGACACGGTTCGGCGGCTCCGTCGGTGAACCGATCGTCGAATGCCGCGGTATCGTGTTCGGATACGGGCAGGGGCCGAAGGTGCTGCGCAATGTAGACCTCGTGGTGAAGCGGGGCCACATCCACGGCCTCATCGGCCCCAACGGCTCCGGCAAGAGCACGCTCGCGAACATCATCGCCGGACGGCTTCGCCCACATGCCGGCACGACCCATGTCAAAGGCGTGCTCGTGGACAAGCTGGCACCCAGCCAGCGCGCGGGGCTCGGGCTTCGCCGCACGTTTCAAGCCGCCCAACTGGTCCGTGAACTGCCGACCAGCCGGAACGTTTTGGTCGGCCTTTACAGCCTGGTGCCCGGCATCGTCCGGCGCGCCGCGTTCTGGCCGTTGCTCCCTTCGGCGCACCGGGACGGCGCTGCCATGCAGAGCCGCGCCGAAGAAGCGCTGCGCGCGGTCGGCGCTGGGCGCTGGGTCGGCAACCGGGTGGGCGACGTGCCGCACGGCATCGAACAATTGACGCAATTGGCGTCGGTCCGCGTGGCAAACCCGGAGATCATCGTGCTGGACGAGCCGGCGACGGGCCTGTCCATGTCCGAGGTCGATCATCTGGCGCATCTGCTGGGCGAGCTCAAGGCGCAGGGTGTCACCATGATCATCATCGAGCATCAGACGCGGTTCCTGTTCCCGCTCTGCGATCAGATCACGGTCCTCAATGCCGGTGAGGTGGTCTTGACCAGCACCGCCGACGAGGTCCGCGCCAATCCCGTGGTTCGACAAATCTATTTGGGCGAATGAAAAACGGCAAGGCACCGGCATTACAGGTTTCTGCGTTGTTCGCCGGCTATGGGCGATTCGATGTGGTGCGCGACATCGCTTTTCACGTCGATGAAGGCGAAGCGGTGGCACTGCTCGGCCCGAACGGTGCCGGCAAGACCACCGTGCTGCGCGCGATCATGGGGCTGGTGAAGCAGCGGCGCGGCACCATCCGCGTCGGCGATACCGATGTCTCGGTGCTTCCGCCTTACCGCATCGCTCGAGGGCTGGCGGCGATTGCGCCCGAGGGCCGGCGGCTGTTCCTCGATCAGTCGGTCGAGGACAATCTCATTCTCGGCGCCTTTCACCTTCGCGGCGAGAAGGACCGCGTGCAGGCGCTGCTCGAATCCGTCTACGGCCTGTTCCCCGTGCTGAAGGAATATCGCCGTCGCCGATCATCTTTCCTCAGCGGTGGCGAGCAACAGATGGTGGCGATCGGCCGCATGCTGATGAGCGATCCGGAAGTCTTGCTGCTGGACGAGCCGTCCGATGCGCTTTCTCCGGTCGCGGTCGACAATGTCGTGAAAGCCCTGTTGGAGCTGCGCCGCCGCGGCGCCTCGCTGCTGCTGGTCGAGCAGCGGGTCGATGTCGCGATCCGGCTCTGCGACCGCCTTTACATCATGACCCATGGTGAAATCGTCGACGAAATGAACCCCGAGACCGTCAAACAGGAAGGCCTCGGGATCATCAACAAGTATCTTGGATGAGGACGCCATGAGCGGAGAAATCGCCATCATCGGCTGCGGGTTGGTCGGGCGTGCTTGGGCGATGGTCTTCGCCCGCGCCGGTCATCCCGTCCGTCTCTACGATGTCGATGCAGCGGTGATGGATGCCGCGCCGGGCCTGATCGCTGAGGGGCTCGCCGATCTCAAACGCTATGGATTGATCGACGATCCCGCTGCGGTGCTCGCTTGCATCAGGACCGAGCGCGATCTGAGTGCAGCACTTGCCGGCGCCGTCTACGCCCAGGAGAGCGTGTTCGAACGGGTCGATGTGAAGCGCGACATCTTCACGGCGATCGATCGCGTGGTCGGGCCTGAAACCCTCATCGGCAGCTCCTCATCTGGAATTCCGGCTTCCGCCTTCACGGAACACGTGGCCTGCCGCGCACGCTGCCTGGTCGCCCATCCCGTGAATCCGCCCCATGTCATTCCGGTGGTGGAATTGGTTCCGGCGCCGTGGACCGCGCCCGAGACCGTTGCTGCCGTTCGCCGCCTCATGGAAGAGGTCGGGCAGGCTCCGGTCGAACTCACCCGGGAGATAGAAGGTTTTCTCATCAATCGCCTGCAAGCGGTTCTCCTCATGGAGGCGTGGCGTTTGGCGGAAGCGGGCTATGCGACGGTCGCCGACCTCGATCGCACCCTCGCCGACGGGCTTGGCTTGCGCTGGAGTTTCATGGGGCCGTTCGAGACCATAGACCTCAACGCGCCGGGCGGCGTCGCCGATTACGCCCGTCGGCTCGGCCCGCTTTATCAGCGGATCGCCGCCTCTTGCAGCGAGCATCGGGTCTGGGACGAGGCTTTGATCGCCAAAATCGAGCAGCAACGCCGCCGCGAGCTGCCCGCCGATCAACTCGCGCAGCGGAGCGCCTGGCGCGATCGCCGCTTGATGGCCTTGGCACTCCATAAGCGCGAGATGGCGGCCGGCGACGGGGAGGAAAAAGATGCGCATTGATCACAGTCTGCGACCTGAAATCCTGCAGCTCGATGCGGCCAAGCATGACGCGGATTGCGGATGCGAGGATCATGCCCGCTTGGCCGGTGAGCTTACGGACACCCTGGACGAGCGCACCATCCGCTATGTGCTCGAGACCAGACCGCACTTCGAGGAGTTGCGTCAGGCGGTGGGGCAACTTGCCGGGATGCTGGTTCTGGCCGCGGCTGGAGCCAAGTCGATGACGCAGGATCATCCGCTGTTCGCGACCGCGCGCGAGACCCTCGGCCGGGCATCCGACGGGATCCGTTCGGCGCGTCCCAGTGCGCGCGCGATGCATCATCATCGGCATCTGCTTGGCGCCACGGAAGCACTCGCCTTCGCTTTGAAGCGGGTGAAAGAGGACATGCATCTCCACGGCGTAGATCGGGACCGGATCGATCCGGTGCTGGAGCCGCTCCAAATCGCCTACCGGCATCTCGCCTGGGCCGCGAAGGCCTTGCCGGGTTTCGAAATCGTGAGCTTCGACCAAGCCTGCTGCGCGCCGCAACAATCGGCGACGCCCCACTGATCACAAAAAAAACGGGAGGAAACATCATGAGCGACTATTCGATCTGGGTTCTCGAATACGCCTATGTGCCGAAATACCATATGAGCGGCATCATTTACGGCGCGCATAACGAGGGATATCGCAAGCTTCCCTATGGCTATGTCCTGATCAAGGGTAAGGACAAGGTCGCCATGGTCGATGTCGGCTTCAACAACAAGGAAATGGGTGCCAAGTTCGCCTCGATGTACGGCGTCGAGAACTGGCATTCGCCGCGCGAGATCCTGGCCCAGTGCGACATCACGCCCGAACAGGTCACGGATATCTTCGTGACCCATGCCCATTTCGATCATATCGGTGGGACCGGCGATTTTCCGAACGCGACCTTCTATATCCAGGAGCAAGAGCTTTCGAAATGGATCTGGGCGATGTCGCTCGGCCGGAAGTTCAGCTTCCTGACCGGCGCCATCGACCCCGCCGACATCATACGGATGGTGAATGCGGCAAAGGAGGGGCGCCTCGTCGTCGTAGATGGCGACCGTGAGAATGTGCTTCCCGGCATCGACATACATGCCGCCCTCGACAGCCACACCTGGGGCTGCATGTATGTCCGGGTCCGCAACGACGGTAAGCCGGACAGCGCCGATAGCTGGGTGTTCGCCGGCGACCTCGTCTATTGCCAGGAGAATATGCGCGGCCGGAACGAGAATGACGGGGTCTATATCCCGGTCGGGCTCGCGGTCGGCAGTCAGGCGAACCTGCTGATGACCACCGACCGGATGCTCGGCATGGTCGGCAATGAGGTGAGGCGGGTCATCCCGGTCCATGAGGAGCGGCTGAAAGACCTCTTCCCCTCGCGCCTCAACAAAGAGGGATTGCAGGTGATCGAGATCTGCCTCGCGGACGGCGAGAAAAGCCGCGTGCACTGACATCTGAAGCAGACCCTGCCGGCGAAAGAACAGACGTCGAGCAGGGCCGCTCAGATGTTTAGCAATCCCTCTGTAGCCCATTGCGGGCCAGCGGTTTGAGTCCTACTGCACCCCACCATCCCAGCTCTGGGGCTTTGGAGGCCCGTGGCGGCGGATTTGCGGTTTTAGGTTCCCCCTGGTAAGTCATGAACCACCACGGGAGATGTCCGGCGCAGGTGATGAAAAAGACCGATCAAACGGAGAACCGAGGCGGTGCGCCTGCGATGGGTGGAGCCCAGCCTGGAAGTGCCGGGCAATACGGAATCTGGAGCCAAGGCGAGATTCTGGAAGCTTACCGCCGAAAAGGTATCGGTGATTTCTTCGTGACGGACCAGTATTTCCTGTCCCGGATCTCCCGCGACGTGAAGTCGGTTCTCGATGTGGGCTGCGCCGTGGGGCGACTTTTGGAAGCCCTCGACCAGTTCGGCTTCCAGTCGCGGTATCTCGGGATCGACATCGTCCCTGAAAACATCGAACTGGCCCGCAGGACCTACCCGGCGCAGGAATTCCTGGTCGCCGACGCCGTGAATTTCCAACCGAAGAATAAGTTCGACCTCGTCTATTCCGCAGGCACGCTGTTCCACATCCCGGAATTCGAGCGGGTCATCAACAACATGCTGGCCTGGTCCGACCGCTATGTCGGCTTCGAGGTGAAGTTCGGGCCGGTCGCGGAGCATCTGATCGATATCGAGCGGTGCTATTCGAAGTTCGGGTCGGAACGCGCTTACATGATCCCGCTCAATCTCTGGAAATTCCTCGATTGGCTGACCAAGCAGGCGGGGATTGGGCGCATCCAGATCTTCGGCTATCGCACGCCGGTCAATCGAATGACCGTGGTGCCGCCGGAGATCAGCCACTTCGTCTCCTGCTGCGTCTTCATCGAGAAAGGCACCCACCTGCATGAGGTGGCGCTGGATATTCCCTTTGCGGAACTGCAGTCGCGTTGATGCGCCTTGCATTGGCTCAGGTTGTTGAGCCGATCTCGGCCCGCGCCCGTTCCAGGTCCTCGACCCTGCCGATGTCGATCCAGTAATCGGTCACTGGAAATGCCGTGACGCGCCGCTGATCGGCGATCAACTCGCGCATCAGATCGGGCATATCGACCTGCCGCAAGGGATTCAAGCGATCGAAGACGGTAGGATTGGCGACATAGATGCCGCCGCTGATGAAGCATTCGTGGTTGGGCTTTTCGGTGACCGAGACCACCTGGTTTCCATCGATCTCAGCGACGCCATAAGGAATTTGCAGGCTGTAGCGCCGGACGCAGAGTGTCAGATCGGTATCGTGCTCCTGATGGAATTCGATGAGCTTGTCGAAATGGACCGTCGTCAGCAGATCGCCGTTCATGATGATGAAGGGATGCTCCGGCCGCTCCGGAAGCAAGCCGATGGCGCCGGCGGTGCCAAGTGGCGTTTCCTCTCGGAGATAGCGGATCTCGGCGCCGAACCGGCCGCCATCGCCGAAATGCGCTTCGACCAGTTCCGCCCGGTAATTGACCGAGATGAAGAACTTGCGGAATCCCTGCACCAGAAAGCGGTCGAGGATGATTTCGAGGAGTGGCCGGTCGCCGACCGGCAGCAAAGGCTTCGGGATATCTTCGGTGAGCGGGCGAAGGCGCTGACCGAGCCCTCCGGCCATCAGGATGATCCAGTTCGGACGCTCGCCGGCATCGTAGAGATCGGCATCCGTTTCCAGGCTCAGCAGGCGGCCGGACGCATCCACGATCGGGAGCTGCGAGACCTCGTGGTGCCGCATGAACTCCAGCATCTGCGTCCGGCTCATATTGGCCGAGCCGGTCAATGGATGGGTATGCATGACCCCCCCGACCGGGTCGGTCAGGTTGAGCCCGCGCAGCAACCCGCGCCGGATATCGCCATCGGTAACCGTGCCGAGGAGGCGGCCACCCGCATCGACGATGAGGGCGATCCGCAGCCCTGCGGCATCAATGACTTCGAGGGCGCGCCGGATCGAATCGTCGCCGTGGAGAAGGATTTTGCGCCAGTTGTTCACGCCCGCGAGTCCCAGGGTTTCAGCCGCCGGACGTTACAACCCGGCTTCAGTCACGGCAACAACCATTCCTATCAGTAGGTTACGAGGTATTGGGCGCAGCGGGCGGCTCGCTTGACTCGGTTTGCCCATTGCCTTAACCGAGGGGCGAATCCCTTGAGCTGCCGCGATTTTGGACGGGAAACGGGTGCATCCATGTTGAGGGGCCGAACGGCCGGTGCGGTCTTGCAGCGGAGGATGCTGACGTGAAACCCAACGACCGGATCCTGGTAACGGGCGCGGACGGGTTCATCGGGTCGCATCTGGTAGAAGCTCTGGTTCGGCATGGATCGAAGGTGCGCGCCCTCAGCCTCTACAACAGCTTCGGCACGCGCGGGCATCTTGACGATCTTGCCCCCGAGATTCAGGCGGAGATCGAGTTTTTCGCCGGCGATGTCAGGGATTCCGGAAGCGCCAGGCTGGCCGTGGAAGGCTGCCGGGCGGTCCTGCATCTCGCCGCGTTGATCGCCATTCCGTATTCCTACCAGGCGCCCGACAGCTATGTCGAAACCAATGTCCGCGGCACGCTCAATCTGCTCACCGCCGCGCGGGACCTCGGCGTCGCCAAATTCGTCCAGACATCCACCAGCGAGGTCTACGGCACCGCGCAATATGTGCCCATCGACGAGAAGCATCCGCTGAATGCCCAGTCGCCATATGCCGCGAGCAAGGTCGGGGCGGACCAGATGGCGCTCGCGTTCCAGCGCAGCTTCGAATTGCCCGTCGCCGTGATTCGTCCGTTCAACACCTTCGGGCCCCGGCAATCGGCACGGGCCGTTCTTCCCACCATCATCACCCAGATCGCATCCGGAATGAACGCCATCCGGCTCGGCAACGTCCATGCGACACGCGACTTCTGCTATGTCCGGGACACGGTGGCGGGTTTTCTGGCGGTGCTTGAATCGGATCGCGCCGTCGGCGAGGTGATCAATGTCGGCGGCGACTTCGAGGTCTCCATCGGCGATGCCGTGGATATCATCGCGGAACTCATGAACCGCAAGGTTTCCATTCAGGTCGACGAGAGCCGCCTCCGCCCGGCGAAGAGCGAGGTAGAAAGGCTTTGGGCGGCCACCGACAAGGCCCGCGCGCTGACCGGATGGGCGCCGGGCTTTTCCGGCCGTGACGGTTTCCGGCGCGGGCTCGCCGAGACCATAGCCTGGTTCGCGGAGCCGCGGCACTTGGAGCGCTATGACGCCGGCCGTTACCATGTTTGAACGAACCGTGTCTCTCGATGTCGCTTCGATCGTTGCCGCAATCCGCGAAGTGGTGGGGCCGAGCCAAAGCTCCATCGGGCTGCATGAGCCGAGGTTTCCGGGAAATGAACTCCGCTACGTGCAGGATTGCATCGAGACGGGATGGGTCTCCTATAGCGGCGCTTATGTCCAGCGATTCGAGGCGATGCTGTGTGAATTGACGGGGGCGGCGTCTTGCGCGGCCATGGTGAACGGCACCGTCGCGATCGAGATGGCGTTGCGCGTGGTCGGCGTGCGGCAGGGCGATGAGGTTTTGTCGCCGACCTTGACTTTCGTTGCGACCAACAACGCCATCGCGCATCTCGGAGCGGTTCCGCATTTCGTGGACAGCGAGCCCGAAACCCTGGGCATCGATATAGGCAAACTCAGCGACTATCTCCGCGATATCGCCGCGCTGACACCGGACGGTCTGCGCAATCGGCGGACCGGACGCCGCCTTGCCGCGATATTGCCGATGCATTGCTTCGGCCATCCGGTCGATATGGATCGCCTGCTGGAAGTGGCGGAGCGCTGGAAACTGCCGGTCATTGAAGACGCCACCGAGGCGATCGGGAGCCGCTATAAGGGAAGGGCGGCCGGCGGCTTGGCGCCGATCGGCTGTCTCAGCTTCAACGGCAACAAGATCGTGACCACCGGCGGCGGCGGCGCGGTCCTGACCCAGGACCCGGAGCTTGGGAAGCGGCTGCGCTATCTCTCGACTACCGCGAAGCAGCCGCATCCCTGGGAATTCCATCACGACGAGGTGGCATGGAACTACCGCATGCCGAATCTGAATGCCGCCGTTGGCTGTGCGGCGATGGAGCGCCTGCCGGAAATGCTGGCCGCCAAGCGCAAGCTTCAGGGCCGGTACGAACAGGCTTTCCGAAACCTTCGGGGAGCCGGGATTTTCCGGGAGCCGGAGAATTCCGAAAGCAATTACTGGCTGGTGGCCTTGCTGCTCGACCGCCCGGACATCGCCGCACGCGATGGAATTCTCCAGGCCTGCCATGACGACGGCTTGTTGTGCCGGGCGGCCTGGCAGTTGAACCACGCGCTGCCCATGTATCGCGACTGCCCGCGCATGGATCTGGATGGCGCCGAGAGCTTGCAGCCGCGAATCATCAATCTGCCGAGTTCGCCCTTCCTCTGATCGGCGAAGGTCCTGCCGGGCCCTACTGAGCGCCGTATCGGTGCTTCATCAGGCATTCGATCAGCATGAAGTCGAAGGCGGAATCCACGTCCAGGCTCTTCTCCTGCCCGATATCGTAGCCCTCGGTGTGGCCTTCCATCAGGGTATTGGCGCGGCGCAGATATTCCGGCGTCAGGATATAGACGCTGCCCACGATGTCGAACACCGCCGGCGCCGCCTGCCGCGCCACGACGGGAGCGGAGAGCTTCTTGCTGATCCGCAGCGCGCCGGAGGCATCCGGCTCCACGACATTGAAATAGGGGTTCTTGCGCGCCGGGCAGACGGTGAAAACCGCATCGACGCCGCGCGGCCGGGATTGCCGGAACTGGGCAATCACGCCCGAAACGTCCGCCGGCTCGCGCAGAGGATTGGTGCAATCGAGATCCACCAGCATCTCGTATTGCTCCTGGTAATGCGCTTCGCAAGCCTGCAGGGCATGCTGCCAGACCTGGAACTTCCCCGCGGAATCGTTGGCCAGGTCCGCCGGGCGCATGAACGGGACCTGGGCGCCGGCTGCTCGCGCCGCTTCCGCGATCGCGTCCGAATCCGTGGAAACGACCACGCGGTCGATTTCCGGCGTTGCCAAAGCTTGTTCGATCGTCCAGGCGATCATGGGTTTGCCGAGCAGCGGCCGGAGGTTCTTGCCCGGCAGCCCCTGGCTGCCTCCGCGGGCGCCGATGACACAGAGGACAGTCATTTTCATATTCCAATCGGGAGGATTTCCGTTGGGGTTTCACCCAAATCCGCGCGATTAGAACCAGATAACGCCGCCGAATCAAGGTCTTGAATAAAGGCGCTTTTCTTGAGCTTTACCGGGAAAGACGATAGGTTGCCCGCTTCATTCACCCGCGATGGCCCAATGAAACCGCTTCTCGATGCCCATTATTTGCGTTTGCTGCTCGATCAGGCGACAGGCGGAATTGAACGTACGGCACGCCGGATGGCCGCGAAGATCGACTGGTCCGACTGGAAACCCGGCCGCCAGACGGTGCTTTGCCTCGCCCGCGCGCAATTCCGCAAGGACATTATCGAATTGCGCGAACGCACGCGGTTCAACTGGGTGACGATCTCTGCAACCAAGCCGAAGAAATGCCAGGAACCCTGGGTTGCGCCGCAATATCGCGACCAAACCTACTTCACGCAGTACCTGGACAAGAACATGGACGGTCGCTGCCGCCATCTGCGCGCCGGGCTGGAGATGTTCGGCCATCATTTCCTCAAGGCGGCGGCGCTGGTTCATCCGATCGATGCCGTCATGGCGGGAAACACCGATTATTGGCAGGACGATGCGATCAAGCTCGGATGCCGCAGACTCGGCATCCCGTTCCTGGTGCTGGCGCGAGAAAACTATACCAAGCCTTCGGATGCCCGGCGTCTCATGGAGCGGTTCCTCGATTCGAAATTCCGCTTCAGTGGCACCGCCGTCGCGGTGTTTGCCAAGGAAACGCGGGACGTCATGGTCAGCAGCGGCAGCTTTACCAACAGCGCCGTCTCGGTGACGGGAGCGCCGCGTTTCGACCGCTGGCTGGAGATCGGCAAGGCGCCGCAGAACGAGCGGATCTACATGACCTTCCTCTCTTACGCGGATCCGATCTATCTGGCGGAACGGAATTTTGCGGAATGTCTCAACGTTTTCGCGGAAGCCGCCAAGGCAAACACCAATCCCGATCTCAGATTCATCATCAAGGTCAAGAAGCCGTCGGAAGTCGAGCCCATCGAGGCGGCGTTGCCGCAAATCGCCGAATATCCCGTGCAGATCACCTGGGACATGCCGCTTTACGAGCTGCTGCCCCGTTCGCGAATCGTTATCGGATACAACTCGCTTGCAGCCGCGGAAGGCTTCCTGACCGATGCGCCGGTCGTCATCCCGACCTGGGGAGATGCGCTGCGCGAGGAAGACGAGTCCCTGATCTATTTCGGCAATCCGGCGGATGCCGCGGTTGCGGATTTCCCGCGTTCCATCGAAGAGTTGAGGGAACTGATCGCACGCGGCGCAACCGGGCAGCTCAAGCCGAAAGGCACCCCTGCCGAGCGGCGCGCGCGATTCAGCCGGCATATCGCCTTGCCGGAAACCGGAACCTGTTCCACCGAAGTGCAGAAATTCGTCGAGCGTTATGTGGCGAAGGCGTGATCGCGCTTGAGCAATTCCCAAGCGGCGATGAGGAAAGAAAAACGTGACTGACGCGGCACGGCATATCGTCGTTGTTTCCGGCAGTCGTGCCGACTACAGCCTGCTGCTCTGGCCGATGCGCCGGATCGCGGCCGAGCCCGGCTTGCGCCTCTCGATTGCCGTGACCGGGATGCACCTTGCCGCCGATTTCGGCCGGACCGCCGATCAGTTCGCGTCCGACGGGTTTAAGATCGCCGCGCGCGTGGACACGCTGGATGCCGAGGACAGCCCTGCCGGCATTGCTCGGGCGATCGGCCGCGGCGTCGCAGGCTTCGCCACCGCTTTCGCGGACCTCAAGCCCGATCTCGTCCTGGTGCTGGGCGACCGCTACGAGATCTTTGCGGCGGTACAGGCCGCCTTCGTCGCCAAGCTCCCCATCGCCCATCTCTGCGGCGGCGATGTCACCGACGGCGCCATCGACGATGCGTTCCGCCATTCGATCAGCAAGATGGCGAGCCTGCACTTTCCCTCCAATTCTGCCGCGGCACGCCGGCTCCGACAGCTCGGCGAGGCGGAAGATCGGATCTTCACGATCGGAAGCTCGGGCATCGATGCCATTCTGAAACAGCCGGTGATGAGCCATGCGGATTTGGCTCACGCTTTGGGACATGAGCTCACGGAGTGCTATCTGCTGATCACCTTTCATCCGGTCACGCTGGACCCGACGCCGTCCATCGCGCAGATCGAGGAGTTGCTGGCGGCTCTGGACACGCTTCCGCCGGATCTGGGCCTGGTCTTCACCCTGGCCAATGCGGATGCGGAGGGCAGGGCGCTGAACGAGCGGATCCGGCGCTTCGTGGCGGGCCGCAGGAATGCCGCCGCCCATGTGTCCCTCGGCCCGGCCCTTTATCTCAATTTGATGCGCCATACGGCGGCGGTGGTCGGTAATTCGTCGAGCGGGCTCTACGAGGCCCCCAGCCTTAATCGGCCCACCGTCAATATCGGCCGGAGGCAGGAGGGGCGATTGCGGGCCGCTTCCGTCATTGATTGCCCGCCGCAGCGCAAGGAAATCCGCCGAGCGCTCGACCGAGCCTTGGAAGCGAATCTCCGGAACATGGTCAACCCCTATGGCGACGGCACGGCATCCGAACGACTGGTGGCGGTCCTGCAGTCATTTGGTGACTGGAAGCCGCTGGTTTACAAGACGTTCCGCGACATCGAAGGGTAAGCCTGGGTCAAGGTTGCATCCGGGAAGCTATGCGCCGGTCCAGCGTTGCAGAATCTCCACATAGAGATCGACCGCCGCATCGATCTTCGAGAGGTGGCAATATTCGTTGGTTTTGTGCGCCATGGCGGTTTCGCCGGGTCCCATGATCAAGGTGGGAATGCCGCCCATCGCCGGCGTCAGCACCGAGGCATCGGTGAAGAAGGGCGCCCCCCGCGGATCGACGCGCTGGCCGCTCGCGCGCTCATAGAGATCGAAAACGTCGCTGATCCATTCGTTCTGGGGGTTGCTGGCGACCGCGCCGACATCGACGATGCGGGATAGCTCCGCGCCTTCGCCGATCACGCGCGTAATTTCCTCGGAGATCGCCGCGTTGGATTGCCCCGGCACGGTCCGGATGTCGATCTGCACTTCCGCATGGTCCGGCACCGAGTTCACGTTCAGGCCGCCATGGAGCGAGCCCACATTCAGGCTCGGCCCGCCGAGGTGATGGTGGCGCGCGGTGTCGAATTCATGCTCGGAAACACGAAGCACGCCGCGCGCGGCTTTCAGCACGGCATTGTCACCCAATTCCGGCATCGAGCCATGCGCGGTCACGCCTTGGAATGCGGCCTTCAGCCAGAGCGCTCCCTTATGGCCGATCAAAGGCTGGTTGCCGGTCGGCTCTCCCACGAGGAGCGCACCCGCTTTCGGCAGAAGGCCGTCGATCTGCGAGAGGTATCGCGCGCCGTCGCAGCCGGTTTCCTCGCCGGCCGTGAAGATCAGGACCAATCCGGTTTTGCGACGCGGACGCTTGGCAAGCGCCAGCGCCGCCAGGGTCATCGCCGCGACGCCGCTTTTCATGTCGCTGGAGCCGCGGCCGAACAGGCGGTCGCCATCGGTTTCGGCGGCCAGCGGATCACGCTGCCAGGGCGCCGATCCCAAGGGCACGGTGTCGAGATGGCCGGTCAGGCAGATCGGTTCGCCTTCGCCGGTCCCATCGAGGGTGGCGATGATGCTGGTCCGGCCGGCGCCGAAGCTGTGCGCGGAGACCCGGAATCCGGCGTCTTCGAGGATGCCGGCCAGCAATCGCGCGCAGGGTTCCTCGTCGCCGGGCGGATTGATCGAACGCAAGCGGACAAGGTCTCGGGTCAATTGAACGGCGGATTGGTGAACGGCGGATTGGGGGCTGGCCATGGGACCTTCGGTGTAACGGGAATGCGCTGGGCAAAAAAACGGCATCCATACGCAGAAGGCAAGTTTATTGACCGGGTAACCCGCAATCGGTTTTCCGGAGCAAACACTGGCGATGAGAGAGTGATAGATTTTGCAACAGAAGACGGTATATTGCGCGCCATTGACTATCAGGG
>DASYDA010000530.1:0-5317 GCA_036499865.1 Dongiaceae bacterium
CCGGCAAGGGGACGCTGAAAGACCCTTTTGTGCTCCGCGAGGAGGTGACCGGGCCGGGTGATCCGATGCTGGTCATCCGGGGTTTCAGCCGCAATTTCGGCAACCGGGTCGGCACCCAGCATACCGCGGCCTTCGCCCTGACCAAGATCGTGGTCAACAAGATGGACAAGGCTTGGGCCGGTTACCAGATTGAACTGCGCGAGGTCGAGACGCGACACAGCACCTATCAGGACGGGCTCAGCTTCGGCCAAGGCTCCCAACTGGCGGACGATTATGTGACGAGCAGCCTGCCGCATTCTCAGCGGCTGGACGAGCCCGAAGACTCGCTTGGTTTTGGAGGTGCGACCATCCCGCCCGGCGCGGAAGCAAGCTTCAGCTTCATCGTTTCCGACATGTCGCCGATCGACAGATTCTATCTGCTGCAGCGGCCGCTGCAGCCCCTGAGCGAATTGACGGCGCCGCCCGGGCCGCGTTTCGCCAGTCGATAGGCCGTGATACGCGTCATTGGCCTGAGCGACCCGGCAGGCTAAGCTGCCGGCAACGATTCCAAGGAGCATCTTGCATGCGTTATGTCGGTATCGGCATCCTCGCGCTGATCGTCATCGTGGCGGTCTGGGCCTTCGGGAGCGTCAACAACATCCCGAAATACGAGGAAAGCGCCCATGCGGCTTGGGCGCAGGTGCAGAACCAGTATCAGCGCCGCGCCGATCTGGTGCCCAATCTGGTACAGACGGTGAAGGGCGCCGCCGATTTCGAGAAATCGACGTTACAGGCCGTGGTGGAGGCGCGCTCGAAAGTCGGCACCACGCAGCTTCCGCCGGATATCCTCACCAATCCACAGGCGATGCAGCAATTCGAGGCCAATCAGGGCGCGCTCACTTCCGCGCTCTCGCGGCTGATGGTCGTGGTCGAGAAATATCCGGACCTGAAAGCGACACAGGGCTTCCAAACCTTGCAGGCGCAGCTCGAAGGCACCGAGAACCGCATCGCGGTCGCGCGCAAGGATTTCATCGATTCGGTGCGCATCTACAACACGGAGCTGAAGACCTTCCCAGGCTCGATCTGGCGCAGCCTGCTTTATTCCGATCGCGAACCGATGCAGCAGCTCCAGGTGGAACCGCAAAAGACCGAAGTGCCGCAAGTCGACTTCGGAACGGGGAATAGCTCGAATTGATTGGTGCAGACCTATTCCCCCGCACCCGAGATCGGGCGCGGGTAGCGGCGAGCTGGACGTCGGCGTCCTGCTTCCTGCTTTTCATTGCGGCGTTGCTTGCCGGTTGCTTCGCTCCGACACCGGCTTTCGCCGATCCGCCCATCCCGCGGCTCTCGGGACGGGTGGTCGATGAGGCCGGTATTCTCAGTCAAAGCACCATCGCCAGCCTCACCCAGCAATTGGCGGGCTACGAGCAATCGACCACCAATCAGGTGGTGGTTGTGACGCTGCCGGACCTCCAGGGCTATCCCATCGAGGATTGGGGGCTGGCGCTCGGCCGCGGCTGGGGCATCGGGCAGAAGGGCAAGGATAACGGCGTGCTGCTGATCGTGGCACCCAAAGAGCACAAGGTGCGCATCGAGGTCGGTTACGGCCTGGAAGGCGACCTGCCGGACGCCACCGCAAACGAGATCATCCAAACGGAGATTATTCCCCGGTTCAAGGGCGGCGATATGGCGGGCGGCGTCTCGGCGGGGGTCGGTGGCATCCTGGCGGCGTTGGGCGGCACCTATAAGCCCCAGCAGCAGCCTTTGTTCGGCGATAGCAGCCGGTTCAACACGCTCTTCAACGGGGTAGCGCCCTTCCTCTTCCTGGGGTTGTTCATATTTGTCGTCGTCATCAGCCGGCTGCACCGCAAATGGGATCCGAAGCAGCGCCGGCGTGTCTGGTCCTGGCAGCGGGGCGGATACGGTGCTTTGGTGGCGAGCACGTTCCTGTCGGGCGGCGGTGGCAGCAGCGGCGGCGGGGGTGGGGGATTCTCCGGCGGCGGCGGCGGCTTCGGCGGCGGCGGCGCCAGCGGGGGTTGGTGAGGGTGGAATGATCGACCAGGCGATACGGCAGCACATCGAAGCGGCGATCACCAAAGCGGAGCAAGGGACCCGTGCGGAATTCGTCGCCGCCATCGCGCGGCGCGCGGATGATTATCGGGGCAACGCGCTGATGGCCGGCATGATCGCAGCCCTGCTGGCCGGCGTGGCCATCTGGATCTTCGCGCTTTGGCCGGGGCCGGCGGAGACCCTAGTCGCCGAACTGCTGGCTTTCATCGTCGTCTACGCCGTGGCCGCCTGGACCCATCTCGGCCTGCATTTCGTGCCCCACCACCGCAAGCGGCATATGGCCGCGCGGCTGGCGCGGCTGGTCTTCCTCGAGCGTGGCCTCGCCTCGACTGAAGAGCGCTGCGGCGTGCTGTTCTTCGTCTCGCAATCGGAGCGCTATGTCGAGATCATCGCCGATGGCGGCATCGATCAGGCGGTAGAGCCGGGCGCCTGGCGGAAGATCGTGGACGATTTCACCGCGGCGATCGGCAAAGGCGCGGTGGAGCAGGGCTTCGTCGCCGCCATCGAGGCTCTGGGCGCCTTGCTGGGCCGGCATTATCCGCCGGAGAACGGCAACCCCAATCGCATTCCGGATCGGCTGATCGAGCTCTGACGCTGTGCCAGTTGGCTTACGGTCAGGCGGCTTCCGAGATCACGCGGTTGCGGCCTTCGCGCTTGGCCTGATAGAGCGCGGCATCGGCGCGATGCACGAAGCTCTCCAGCGAATCCGTCGGGCGGAAACAGGAGACGCCCATGGAGGCCGTGACCTGGCCGTAGACGTCGCCGGTCTGCTTGTTGCGGAGCACGTTGCTGGCCAGCGCATTGCGCAGGGAATCGGCGCGTTCCATGGCGGATTTGAAGGTGGTGTTCAGCGTGAGGAGCGCGAATTCCTCGCCGCCATAGCGTGCCGGCGTGTCTTCGGGCCGGGCGATCTCCTTCAGCTTCATGCCGACCACCTTCAGCACCTGATCGCCGATGCGATGGCCGTAAACATCGTTGAATCGCTTGAAGTGATCGATGTCGATCAGGATCAGACAGAGGACAGCCTCTCCGGTCATGGCGCGCGCGCCGTGCTCGGCAAGGGCGAGATCGAAGCAGCGGCGGTTGCCGATGCCGGTCAAGCCATCGGTGAGCGCCTCCAGCCGGGCCTTCTCCAGCCGGTCCTGCAGGGCCCTGATCTGATCGGTGGATTCGCGAAGCTCGGCTTCGAGATCGCGGCTCTTCGAGACCATCTCGCGGGTGGCGCCGCTCAACCGGCGCACCACCGCATGGACACCGGAGGTTTCCGGCACCGCGATCTTCGCCAGCGACCCGCCCGCCAAGGCGAGCGTCTCGCCGAAAGCGGAGGCCTCGGCACCCGCTTTGTCCAACCGGCTCAGCACATGGCCCATGGTCGCGGTCAGTTCGGAGCCGGCTTGGCGCAAGGTGGCGGTTTCGGTTTCCGTGCCGAAGTATTTCTCGAAGAGTTCCTGATTGGCCTGCCAGCTGAATCCCTTCTTTTCCGCGATCCGTGTGTCGATCTCGCGGTTGAGGCCCGCCAAGGTCTTGCGGGCATAGCTGTACCAGACGCAGAAATTGGCGGGCGTGGGCGGGACGGCGTGCCGCACCATCTCGGCGCAAGCGACATCAGCCAGACGTTTTGCGTCCTGCAGGTCTTCGGTAAAAGTGGATTGCGTCCCCAAGACTTGGCGCTCCCAGGCCGCGATACTTCTCGGCCTTGGTTCCCCCGATGTTAAGGTTCTTTTAACCATGCCTGCCGATTCGCGTCCAGGATGATTATCCTTAATCCTCGGATTGCGGATCGGAACGTGAGCCTGCGAAAGTGCAAGCATAACAATTCGGAGTGAGCGATGGCGCGCATTGCTGTCGGCGGTTTTCAGCACGAGACCAACACCTTCGCGCCGTTGAAGGCGACCTATCGCGATTTCGAGATGGCCGATGGCTGGCCGGGCCTGACCGAAGGCGCGGCGATATTCCGCACCTTCGGCGGCATCAATCTGCCGATCGCGGGCTTCCTCGACCGCGCGAAGGCGGCGGGGCACGAGCTGAAGCCATTGCTCTGGTGTTCGTCCTCGCCCTCGGCCCATGTCGAGCGCGAAGCCTATGAGCAGATCGTGGGCCGTTTGTTGCAGATGGTGCGCGAAGCCGGCCCGCTCGACGGCATCTACCTCGATCTGCACGGCGCCATGGTGGCCGAGCATCTGGAAGACGGCGAGGGCGAGCTCCTGGAGCGGCTGCGCGGGATTGTCGGGCCGGAGATGCCCATCGTCGTCAGCCTCGATCTCCACGCCAACATCACCGAGCGCATGGTGCAGCATGCCTCGGCGCTGATCGTCTGCCGCACCTATCCGCATGTCGATCTCTCGGAATCCGGCGACTGGTCGGCGGCGATGCTGGACCGGCTGCTGCGGCACGGGCCGTTGAAGAAGGCAATGCGGCGCGCGGATTTCCTGGTGCCGCTCACCTGGCAATGCACGCTGATCGAACCGGCGCAGAGTCTCTACCGTCAGGTTGCGGCGGCGGAAGGCGAGGGTGCGGCGAGCGCCTCCTTCGCGTTCGGTTTCCCGCCGGCGGATATCGCCGAATGCGGCCCGGCGGTGGTGGCTTATGCTGAGAGCCAGGATGCCGCCGATCGCATCGCGGACCGGCTGATCGCGTCGGTACGCGAAGCCGAGCCGGATTTTGCCGGCAAGGTCTGGCAGCCCGACGAGGCGGTCGTCCATGCGAGGCGGCGGGCGGAGGAAATGAAGAAGCCGATCATCCTGGCCGACACCCAGGACAATCCCGGCGCCGGCGGCAATTCGGATTCGACCGGTCTTCTGGAAGCCTTGGTGCGCGGACAGGCACAGGATGCGGTCTTCGCCAACCTGTTCGATCCGAAGACCGCCGAGATTGCACATAAAGCCGGGCAGGGCGCGGAGATCACATTGGGGATCGGCGCCTGGTCGGGCACGCCGGGAACGGCGCCGTTCCACGGCACCTTCACTGTCGAGCGGCTGGGCGATGGGAATTTCGCGGCGACCGGCCCGTTCTATCGCGGCAACCATATGCAGCTCGGGCCGATGGCGCTGCTGCGGATCGGCGGCGTCCGGATCGTGGTTGCAAGCCGCAAGCAGCAGGCCGCCGATCAGGCCATGCTGACGCATCTCGGCTTGCAGCCTGCGGCGCAGAAGATCCTGGCACTGAAAAGCTCGGTGCATTTCCGCGCCGACTTCCAGCCGATCGCCGGCGAGATCCTGATCGTTGCCGCACCCGGCGCCAATCCGGTGGATCATCGGGTGCTGGGCTA
>DASYDA010000531.1:0-1740 GCA_036499865.1 Dongiaceae bacterium
TTTCCTTGGGATGCGTGAAAGACTTCGACACATCGGTCAAAGCATCGTCGAATTGCACGGGATTCATGGAGCAGCTCCTTAAAATGGGGCCATCTCCGAATCAAACACTGTGCCGAGAGGCGAGTTCCGTTCCGCCTTCGCCGCCTCCGATGGCTATTCGTCGCGATCCTTCACCAATTCATAGCGATAGGCCGCTTCATCATAGCGGCTGCGACCGCTGGTGAAGACCAGGCCCATGAGGCCGATCGCCAACCCGGCGCTCAAGACCACGCCCAAGATCATGGCGCCCAGCACGGCGCCATGAAGTCCCAAGGTCGCGAAGCCGGTAACTGCCCAAGCCCCCAGCAAGGTGGCAATGGTGACCCCGGCTCCGATGGCGGAAAAAGTTGCCAACCACTTCATCGCGATCCTCCTCTTGATTCCGGCGCGGGATCCATACAATATGGATAAATATCCGTACATTTGACAGATCGTATGGATAATGTACGGGCTTTACAGCGGGATTTCAAGGCTTGCTTGATCGATCGAGGATGATTTGCCTGTGACACAGAAGCCGATCACATGGGTTCCGACCCTTTCCCTGGAAGGCGGCGAGCCGATTTACACCGCCATCGTCGATGCCATAGCGGCGGATATCTCCGCGGATCGGCTGAAGGCCGGCCAGCGGCTGCCGACCCACCGCGCGCTCGCCGAAGCGTTGGGGGTGGACCTGACCACGGTCACCCGCGCCTATAACGAAGCGCAGCGCCGCGGGCTTACCGAAGCCGTGGTTGGACGCGGAACTTATGTCCGTGGCTTGCCGGTATCCCAGCAAAGGCCGTCAATCCCCAGCGCCTTGCTGGCGCAAATCGACACCGGCATGAACCTGCCGCCCCGCCCGGCGGAGGCGGCGCTGAAGGAACGCTTGGCGACGGCGACGCGGGAGGTATTGCAGCGCCCCGATCTCATGGAGCTGTTGAGCTACCGCCCCAATGCCGGCGATCTTCAAGACCGCGCCGCCGGTGTCTCCTGGCTTCAATCGCTGATGCCGGATGCGACCGCCGATCGCGTCCTGATCTGCAGCGGCGCGCAGACGGCTCTGCTGGCTTTGTTGACGACCTTCGCCCGCGCCGGCGATCTCGTGCTGACGGAAGCGCTCACCTATCCGGGGTTCCGCGCCTTGGCGGGGCAGTTGGGAATCAAGCTCAAAGGCCTCGCCATGGATTCCGAGGGAATCCTGCCCGAAGCTCTGGATGAAGCCTGCCGCTCCCATCCTCCCGCGAACATGCCGAAGGCGCTCTATTGCATCCCCACGATCCAGAATCCGACAACCGCCACCATGTCCTTGTCGCGGCGCAACGCCATCGCGGAAATCGCGCGCCGGCATCGGCTCCCCATCTTCGAAGATGACGCTTACGGCAAGTTGCCCGAAGCCGCATTGCCGCCATTGGCTTCGATGGTTCCCGAACTCGGATATTATGTGTCGACCTTCTCCAAATGCCTCGCGCCGGCCTTGCGCCTTGCCTATCTGGTGGTGCCTGGCGCCAGCCAGGCCGCACGACTGACCGCGGCGATCCGCGCCACCACGATGATGGCCTCGCCCTTGTCGGCCGCCATCGTGACGCATTGGATCGGTGACGGGACCGCGGGGAAGATCACCGCCGCCATCCGCCAGGAATCGGCGGCGCGTCAGCGCATCGCCGCCGCCATTCTCAAAGGCACGGATTGCGCCGCGCATCCCGAAGGCCATCATCTCTGGCT
>DASYDA010000532.1:0-1875 GCA_036499865.1 Dongiaceae bacterium
ATCAGTTTCCAGGCATAGACCCGGACCAGGTAATTCGACCAGAGCGGCAGCATGACGGCGACATAGAAGACCGCCTTCATGCGCGGCCCGGCATAGCGCGCCATCATGTAAGCCAGCGGAAAGGCGATGAAGCCGCAAATCACGCTGACCGCGGCCGCGGTCAGCAGGGTGCGGCGGATCACGCTCAAGCTGGTTTCGTTGAAAAGCTCGGCATAGCTCGCGAGGGTCGGCTGGTAAACCACCTTGCCGGTGAAGTCGTCCACCGAGAAGAAGCTCTGCACCAGCATCGAGAACAGCGAGCCCAGATAGATGATGCCGAGCCAGAGCAAAGGCGGCAGAAGCAGCAGCGCCAGGAGCAGCCGGGGCCGCACATAGAGCGCCGTCGAGATGCGGTGGAGCAGAGAAGGCTGGGCGGCGGTGGCGGACGGCAAGATAAGATCCCCAGGATGAGATGCATTATTGGAGGCGGTGGCGTCGCTCCGGTCAAGTGCGATGTGATTGCCTCAGCCGCCGCCCATCCGGATCTTGTGCCGCAGAATCTAACCTTGCTTGTATGTGCGGGCTATTGAAGCGGATGGGCGGACGAGTTCCCCGAGGCATTCTTGATGCTTTGGGGTAGCCCGCCCGCTGAAACCCCGTCTACTGCCGGGCGACCCGGCGCCTCAGGCGCGCCGCTGCGCAAAATGCGCCACCGCTTCGGCCACGATGTCCGGAGCGTGCTGCTCGGCCAGATCGGCAAATTCGCGCATGGCTTCCGGTGATTCCAGGATCCCCGGTCTTAGCACCCCGGTTACCGGATCCGAGGGTCCGGGCTGCCGCGATTTCGAGTAGTTCCGCTCGATGCGGCCGATGATGTCGTTGGCATGTTTCCTTGCTTTTGCCTCCGCATCGAAAAATGCCTGGGGAACGTAAGTCAACTGCCCGTTGACCCGGATCGGCACCGGGGTTCGCAGATATTGCTGGGAGCCCTGCAGGTATTCCTCGACGACGAGATAGATCAGGTAATTCCGATCCTGTGGCCGCGTTTTCAGCGCGATGCTGAGCTGGTCCTCCTTCCAGAACAATCGGTAGCTGATTTCGATTTGCGTCCGCTGCCACTCCCGCTTGTCGCCCTTCCAGGTCTGTTCGCCGGATTCCCATCCAAAGCCGCCATAACCATGCGGATCCTGACTGATGGCTGAAGAGAGGTTGCCCGACAACACGCCGCGGGCACCCGAGGCTGAAGAGAGGCTGCCCGACGATGCGTCGCGGGCTCCCATGGAAGCGAATATCTGCCGCGGAGCGTTCTGCTCCCGGACGCCGGATTCCGCCAGGATCGCGGCGCGTCGCCGGATCGGGTCGTCGGCCACCGCGACATACCAGTCGAAAGTATCGGCGGTGAGCGTGATCGTGCCCTCCTGATCGATCGCCGTTTCCGGGCTCCGTCCGTCCATGAACAATCGCTGATTGGGATGGGCGGCGCCCGCCGTGATCGGATCCAGAGGCAAACCCAGATTCTCGTTGACCCTCAGTTTCCAATTCCGTTCCGCGTCGGCGGTGACGTAATCGGTCCAGACATAGAAATCGAACGGCGTTTCCGACGGATGGCTTGCAAGCGTGATCCAGCGAAGCCGGTATCCGATCGCTTCCGGGCGGCCGATCGGCAGCGTGGTCAGGTAGACGTTGGCCTCGAATTGCTGCGGTTCGCGCGACGCCGCCGCCTCGATCGGCGGGCTGAAGGGTATGGTCGCCGAGCTGACCTTGACCGGACTGGCCGGCAGCGGCTTGCGCGCGCTATCCGATTTGACGGTGACGGTTTCCGAGCTGTCGGGCTCGGTCGAGAGATGACGCAGCAGCCCTTCGAGATGCGCCAGCGTGAAATAGCCGCTGCGCGTC
>DASYDA010000533.1:0-4309 GCA_036499865.1 Dongiaceae bacterium
CCGCGCTAAGCGGCGGCCTTTCGCAGCGGCAGCGCGCGGAAGCCGCCCATCAGCAGCCAGAAGGCGATCGCCATATTGACCAGATTCCAGGCGATGCCGTTCAGGAAGGCCGCGCGATAGGAGCCGGTGAGGTCGAAGATCACGCCGGACATCCAGCCGCCGACCGCCATGCCGATCACCGTCGCCATCAGCACCAGGCTGATGCGGATACCCGCCTGGCGCGCCGGGAAGTATTGCCGCACGATCAGCGCATAGCTCGGCACGATCCCGCCCTGCGAGAGGCCGAAGATGGCGGAGACGACATAAAGCGATGTCAGCCCGTCGAACGGCAGATAGAAGATCAGCGACAGGCATTGCAGCGTGGAGCCGAGCATGAGGGTCCGGACGCTGCCGATGCGGTCGGCGATCAGCCCGGAGCCCAGCCGGCTGACGACGCCGGTTGCGAGCATGATCGACAGCATCTCCGCGCCCCGCGCCGGTCCGTAACCGAGATCGCCGCAATAGGCGATGATATGTACTTGCGGCATCGACATCGCGACGCAACAGCAGATGCCGGCGAACATCAGCAGTCCCTGTAGGTAGCTGGGCGCCGCTGGCGGCGACACAGCCGCATTCGCGGCGGCATCCAGCACCACCGACGCCGCGCGGCGCCGCAGCAGCAGCGCCAGGGGCAGCATGGTCACGATGCAGATCACGCCGATAACGATATAGGCGTTGCGCCAGCCATGGGCGGTGATGACGTATTGCAGGACCGGCGGCCAGATCGCCCCGGCGAGGTAGTTGCCGCTGGCGACGATGGCGACCGCGATGCCACGTTGCCGCTTGAACCAGAGTGAGATATCGGCCACCAGGGGCCCGAAGGTCGCGGAACTGCCGAGCATCCCGATCAGCACCGCCTGCGCGAAAACGAAGGACCAGTAGCCATGGGCGAAGGCCGCGCCGATGAAGCCGGCGCCCAGCACCAGGGCTCCCACCATCAGCGGCAGGAGAATGCCGAACCGGTCGGCGAAGCGCCCCATCGTGGCGCCGCCCACCGCGAAACCCACCATGGTCGCGGTATAGGGAATCGAGGCCCCGCCCCGCCCGACACCGAACTCGGTCTCGATGGTCGGCAGCACCACCACCGCCGACCAGAGGCCGATGCCGCCGATCGTCGCGATGGCGAGCGACACCGCCACGCGGCCCCAGGCATAGAGACTGTCGGTGAGATCCTCCGCCCTGGAACCGGGCGGCACAGCGCCGGAAAAATTCTTCGTGCTGTCCATCCCCGCTCCCCCGATTGCGGGTGACGTCCGTCCCGCTCAATCGCCCTTATGATCGCTTATGGGCGAATCGCCTTTCGCTTGCGGCGCATTCTCGGCGACAATCGCGTCCGACGGGCATGAGATTTTCACAGGGGAGCGGCGAGATGGCGGAACGGCTTCAGCAGGAGAAACCGGCGAGCCAACGGTTGGCCGGCAAGGCGGCCCTGGTCACCGGCGCCACATCGGGCATCGGCATCGCCATCGCCGAGCGCTTCGCCGCGGAAGGCGCCAAGCTTCTGCTCACCGGCCGCAATGCGGCCGCCGGCGAGGCTTTGGCCAGGCGCCTCGGCGCCGATTTCCTGGCAGGCGACGTCACCGATCCGCCGCTCGCCGAACGGCTGGTCGAGGAAACCGCCAAGCGCCTCGGCCGCATCGACATCCTGGTCAACAATGCCGGCATCGTGCATCGCGGCACCGTGCTGGAAACCTCGGATGCTGATTTCGCCCGTATCATGGCGGTCAATGTCGAGGCGGTGTTCCGCTTCTCCCGCGCCGCCGTGCGCCGCATGATCGCGCAGTTCGAGAAGGACGGTCGCGGCGGCGCCATCGTCAACATCGCCTCGGATTGGGCCTTCGTCGCCGGGCGCGGCGAGCTTGCCTATTGCACCTCGAAAGGCGCCGTCGTGCAGATGACCCGGGCGCTGGCCGCCGACCACGCACGCCAAGGCATTCGGGTCAACGCGGTGGCGCCGGGCGACGTAGAGACGCCGATGCTGCTTTCCGGCATCGCCCGTCGCGGCAGAACCGCCGCGGAGGGCCTCCGCGAGAATGGAGAGGCGATCCCCATGGGCCGCGTCGGCCAGCCGCCGGAGATCGCCGCCGCCGTCGCTTTCCTCGCCAGCGACGATGCGAGCTTCATCACGGGCACGAGTCTGCTCGTCGATGGGGGAAACACCGCTGTCTAAGATGATCGAGCCTATTGTCTCGTTTGAGCACGCGCCGCCAGCGCGGCTTTCAGACCATCGTGCAGTTGCATGAGGAACGCCTGCGCCTCATCTTCGGAATTCAAGACATAATTTCCCATATCCGACAATTCATCATAATCTACGGGTCGGCTCTTCAGCGCCTCTTGGATCTCACGGATCGTCTCACGCACATCGGTCGGATCTTGATCTTCGACATAATCTGCAATCGTTCGCTCGATGCGATCCTCCACATAGGCATCTGCGTCGGAGCTAAGGCGAACAAGGAATTGATGCAGTTCCGGATAGGTTGCCTTAAGTCTGGCGCGCGCATCTGACCATTTCGACATATGTTGCTGCTCCGCTCGGTTAGTTTGGATAAGCAGTGTGATAGTAGAAGCCGCCTCGACCATCCTTCTTTAAGACCACCCTCGCATTGCTTGTTGCCGCAGGAGGTTGTCCCCTTCGAATCGTGATACCTAGCGGTGAATTTCCGATGAGCTCGAGTTCAAGCGGGTTGTTCTTGGAATTTTTCAACCACGATTTAATCTCTTCATCATTGGCCTTCACGGCATCATGAATCACTCTCTGCGCTGTCTCGTAGTCGGTGAAGCTGGAGGAGGCACGAATATTCTTCTCACTGTCTAACCGCTTCTGTAGCTCCCCAACGGTCTTTCCGACATGCTTTGATTGCACATGGCCATTGGGGCCTTCATTACCCTGCAGCGGTCGCTCATAGTAGACTTTGACGGAGGCGGGGTCGTTCTCGTCGTAGGCGAGCTTCGGCTGGTCTGCCGCCTTGGCGGGCGTCGTTTCGTCGGCGGCTTTGACTTCCGCCGTGCCGAGATCGCCGATTCCCTCGGCTTCCTTGGCCGCGGTCTTGCCGGATTTGAGCGCCTCCTCCCCTTCTTCGAGCGCCTCCTTGGCGTGTTTTAGCTTGCTCGCGGAAGGTATCAGGGGCAAAGCCCCGAGCAAGGTGAGCCCGTAATTCTTCCAGGTCCGCGAGGACGGATCGTCGATATACATGTGGATGTCGCCGGCGAGCCCCGAGAGGTCGCCGACCACCGGAAGCTGGCCGGCGGCGAGGTCGATGCCGGCTCCGCCGAGGCCCAACCGCTCGCGCGCCGCTTCGGTCTTCGCCTGCTCTTCGGCGAGATTGGCCTGATAGGCATCCTTGACGGTTTGATCGGTGAACAGCGCCGGCAAAGCGTTCATCGCGGCCGCCGCGTTATCGGCATAATTCCCGGTCACCGCATTGGCGCCCAGGCGCACCGAATCGTCCGCCGCCTGCGCCATCTGGCCCAGGGTCATGGCCGGCCCCTGCGCCTTCAGCGCTTTCGAGATTTCGGCGAAGCGGCCGATCCCGGGATAGGTCTTCGGCTTGTTATCGTTCGCCGCAGCTTGATTGTCGTTGGCAGGCGCGGCCGTGGAGCCAGCTCCCGCAATCGGCGCCTGCTGATGCATCAGGGCCATCGCTTGCGGGGTGATCCGTGCATTCGCCTTCTGAACCGCGGTGCCGATATCGCTCTTGCCGGGATTGCTCTTCAGCGCGGTGCTGCGCAGGGCGGTGATCTGCGGGTCTTCCCGGGCCGCCGGGGTCATCTGGTAGTAGTCGCCATCCGGTCCCCGGTAGATATCGGCGCTGGGCAAGAAGCCCAGCCCCGCCAATTGCTGGGTCTTCTCGTTGAGTTTCCGGCCTTGGCTCCAGTTCTGGAAATGCACGCCGGAATGCAGGGCAACTTGGCGCCACTGCGTTTCGGCCTGCGGTGAGGTGAAGCTGAACTTCCCCTCCTTCCAAGAGCCCAGCGGATAGTTGCCGCTGGTTTCGTCATCCGTAGTTCGATCCGGACCGCCCGATCCGGAGAACGCCTTCACCACGCCAACCATGAAAGCCTCTTACGCTGGAAACATCACAATATATGTATAATACGTAATGCAATTCCGGTAAAGAACATTTAGAGAACAAACATAATCCGATCGAACTTTTCCAGGAAGCCACAACACTTATGGCTGAACGGGGAACTCGAAACCGGATCTTGTGGTTTAAACCGTATGGCACCCAAGGAGGATGCGATGAGCTTCATCTCCCGCAACGCCTTTATG
>DASYDA010000534.1:0-2336 GCA_036499865.1 Dongiaceae bacterium
CCAGCAACACCCCGAAGACCAGTGCGTAGATGCCGAGCCACCAGGTCAGCACCACCGCGCCGATCATCGGCGCGACCGCGAGCGCGAAGCCGAACAGCATGGAGACGATGCCGCTGAAGATCAGCCAACCCTGGCCGTGCGGCCCGTGCTGGAATGCGGCGCCGATCATCATCGCGCCGGTGATCAGCGCCCAGACCGCAATCAATAACACCAGGACCGCCGCGGTCAGCGCCGGCCAGATCAGGGCGACGATGCCGGCCAGCAAAGTGAGGATCGCCTCCACCACCAGGAGCCCCCAGCGCCGGCCGCGCCGGGCGGCGGTGACCGCCGCCGCCAGCCCGAAAATGCCGTCCACCAGCATATAGGCCGCGAAGACAAAGAGCATGGTGGCGACCGCCACGTCCGGCAGGAAGATGGCGAACAGGCCGAACACAATCCCCGCCACCCCGCGCAACACGACCAGCCACCAGATGCGGGCAAAAGGCAGCAGCACGCCCGTCATACGCTCGACTGGGCGCTCGGCCGGGTCGTTCCCGGATGCATTGGAATGTGTTTCGAAGGTCATGCGCGTGCCCCTTCCGGTGGCTTGACGAAAACCCCGCAGACCGACCGCCTATCGAGACGAACGTCGGCGCAACCGATCCGTTCCCTTGGGAAAGGGCGCCACGCTTCCAGATCAGTAACCTCGAACCCGATATAGCCCAATGCGCATACGCCCATGAGGCCTTCCCTCAGCTCATATGTGCGCGGCGTAGGCACCGACGGAACACCCTCGGAATGAGATGCGCCGCCTAGGCCGCGCTCCCTTCCACCGCGCCCTGCGGGCGTGACGCACGCCGTTTCGGGTGCACATAGAGCTCCGCCTTTTCCTTGCTGAGCGGTGCGGTCACCACCGGCGGGCGGATTTGATAGATGACCGGTTTCTGGTGCTCGGCGAATTGCCGGTCGGCGTTGTAGACCTTGTTGAACTTCCAGATCGAACGCGAGAAGTTGGTCTGGCCCTGCATGGCGAGCCTGGTCATCAACCCCAAGGTCTTCCGCACCGCCGCGAAACCGAGATGCTTCTTGGCGATACCGCGCTGGGTTTCGACCAGTTCCTTGTAGAACTCAAGCAGCGGCAGTTTGGTCGGCAGCACCGCATGCTGGATATCGAACAAGCGATAATCCCGGGTGGCGAGCTTACGGGCTTCGGTGAGCCACAGCTCCGTGCCGGGATACGGGGTCGCCACGGTGAGATGCACGATATCCGGGATGCTCATCGCCCATTCCCGCACGACCGCGAAACGCTCACGGTCCCAATCCGGATCGGCGATCAGGTTGACCGCGACGCTGACGCCGATCTTGCGCGCGACTTCCAGCGCCTCGGTATTGGTATCCATGGAGACGCGCTTGCGGTGCGCCTTCAGTCCTTCGGCGTCGATCGCCTCCAAGCCTAAGAACAGGTATTTGAGGCCGAGCGTCTTCCAATAGGCGAAGACCTCGCGGTTCTTCAACAGCACGTCGGCGCGGGTCTCCAGGTAATAGCGTTTCTTGATGCTCCGCTTCTCGATCTCCTTGCCGATGGCGAAGCCGTGTTCCGGATGGATGAAGGCGACGTCGTCGACGATGAAGACATTGGGCTCCTGGATCGAAGCCAACTCCTCGCCGATCTTCTCCGGCGTCGCCGTGCGATAGCTTCGACCGTAGAAGGTCCAGGCGCTGCAGAAGGCGCAATCCCAGGGACAGCCGCGGGTGAATTCGATGGAGGCGCAAGGATCGAGTTCGCCGATGAAATAGTTTCGCCGCCGCCGCAGCAGGTCGCGCGCCGGCTGATAGAGGTCGAGGTTTTCCAGCAGCACCGGCACCGGCCCCTTGCCGCGCAAAGTGACCGCGCCCGGCACTTCGTTGATGCTGCCGTCGAGCATGGCCGAGAGCAACATCGGCGTCGAGAGCTCACCCTCGCCCTTGAGCACGCAATCGATGGCCCCGTTGCCATGCTCGAGCAGTTCTTCGGCGATGAAGGAGCCGCTATGGCCGCCGATGAAAATCAGGCTGAGCGGCAATTCGGACTTGATCGCCTTGGCGAGGTCGATCACTTCGGGAACATTCGCGAGATAGTTCAGCGAAAAGCCGATCGCCTGTGGGCGAAAATCCTTGATTTCCTGGTGCAGTTCTTGATGGCTGAAGGTCTGCAGATCGACGATTCGTACCTCGTGACCGGCCATCCGCACCGCCTGCGCGACCCGCTCAAGGCCGAGCGGCTCCAGGCGCAGATAGATCTCGCTGTACATCAGCGGACCGGGATGGACGAGGAGGACGCGTAGATTTTGGGCAGATTTGGGCGCAGGCATATATCC
>DASYDA010000535.1:0-2606 GCA_036499865.1 Dongiaceae bacterium
AATGCCGGCGCTTGCGGAACTTCGGGGCTTGGCCGGCGCGGCCGTATTTGGAGCGGGCCGTAGGGCCGGCAGGCAGCGGCTTGCCGTCGGCGCTCATGCCGGATTTGCCGCCGCCCGTGGTAGGAATCTCGAGATCGAGAGTTTCCAGCCGGCGCAATTCGTCGCGATAGCGCGCGGCTTCCTCGAATTCCAGATTGGCCGCCGCCTCCCGCATCTTCTTCTCGAGATCGGCGACGGTGGCCTTGAGGTTATGGCCGACCCGGTGCATGTCGCCTATAACGCCGGTATCGACGGTCACATGGTCGCTTTCATAGACCGACGACATGATGTCGCTGATGCCCTTCTTCACCGATTCCGGGGTGATGCCGTGGGCGGCGTTATAGGCCTGTTGCTTCTCGCGGCGTCGGTTGGTTTCGCCGAGCGCGTATTCCAGGCTGTCGGTCATCTTGTCGGCATAGAGAATCACTCGGCCGTCCACATTGCGCGCGGCGCGGCCGATGGTCTGCACCAGCGAGGTGCGAGAGCGCAGGAAGCCTTCCTTGTCGGCATCGAGGATGCAGACCAGGGCGCATTCCGGAATATCCAGGCCCTCGCGCAGCAGGTTGATACCGACCAGCACGTCGAAGGCGCCGAGCCGGAGGTCGCGGATGATCTCGATCCGCTCCAGGGTCTCGACGTCGGAATGCACATAGCGCACCCGAACGCCGGCATCGTGGAGATATTCGGTGAGGTCTTCCGCCATGCGCTTGGTCAGGGTCGTGATGAGGATGCGCTGGCCCTTCTTCGCCACTTCCTGGCATTCCGCCACCACGTCATCGACCTGGGTCTCGGTCGGGCGGATGATGCAGACGGGATCGATGAGGCCGGTCGGGCGGATCACCTGCTCGGCGAAGACGCCGCCGGTCTGCTTCATCTCCCAGGCGCCGGGGGTCGCCGAGACGCAGACGGTCTGCGGCCGCATCACCTGCCATTCCTCGAATTTGAGCGGCCGGTTGTCGATGCAGGAGGGCAGCCGGAAACCGTATTCCGCCAAGGTAGATTTCCGCGCGAAATCGCCCTTATACATGCCGCCGATCTGCGGCACGGTGACATGGCTTTCATCGACGATCAGCAAGGCGTCCTCGGGAAGATACTCGAAGAGCGTGGGCGGCGGCTCGCCGGGATTGCGGCCGGTGAGGTAGCGGGAATAGTTCTCGATGCCGGCGCAGGAGCCCGTTGCCTCGATCATCTCCATGTCGAAGTTGACGCGCTGCTCCAGGCGCTGGGCTTCCAGCAGCTTGTTCTCGATGTTGAGCTCGGCAAGACGCAGCTTCAGGTCCTGGCGGATGACCTTCACCGCCTGATGGAGGGTCGGCTTCGGCGTTACATAGTGGCTGTTGGCATAGACCTTGACCTCATCGAGGCTGGCGATCTTCTCGCCGGTCAGGGGATCGAATTCATGGATGGATTCGATCTCGTCGCCGAACAGCGAGAAGCGCCAGGCGCGGTCTTCCATATGGGCGGGGAAGAGTTCCAGGCTGTCGCCGCGGGAGCGAAAGGTGCCGCGATAGAAGGCGGCATCGTTGCGCTTATATTGCAGTTCCACCAGCCGCCGCAGCAGATCGTTCAAGTTGACCGTGTCACCCTTGCGCAGCGTGATGGTCATGGTGGAGTAGGTTTCCGGCGAGCCGATGCCGTAGATGCAGGAGACCGAGGCGACGATCACCACGTCGCGCCGCTCAAACAGCGCGCGGGTCGCCGAGTGACGCATCCGGTCGATCTGCTCGTTCAGCGAGGATTCCTTCTCGATATAGGTATCCGTGCGCGGCACATAGGCTTCCGGCTGGTAGTAGTCGTAATAGGAGACGAAGTACTCGACCGCGTTTTCGGGGAAAAAACTCTTCATCTCGCCATAGAGCTGCGCCGCCAGTGTCTTGTTGGGCGCCAGGATCAGGCTCGGCCGCTGCACCTGCTGGATCGCATGGGCCATGGTGAAGGTCTTGCCGGAGCCGGTGACGCCGAGCAGGACCTGATCCCGCTCATTGGCGAGCAATCCCGCCACGATCTCCTCGATTGCCTGCGGCTGGTCGCCGGCGGGCCGGAAATCGGAATGAAGCTGGAACGGCTTGCCCGGCAGCGGCTGCGCCGTCGCGACGGCGCGCTCCTCGATGACTGGATCGGCGTGCAGGGGGGCTTTCATGGCGTCCTATATAGTGCCCCGGGACGCAGCCGCAAAGCCAGCCCAGCTTTTCTCGCCACGCTCCTGACAGAAAATGTCAGGGTGGCGCGCCTAGCGATCGCTGCGGCTGAGCACATCCATCAATTCGGCGATTTTCGCCCGCTGCTCCTTAGGGTCGCCGCTGGCGATCGCATGTTCGACGCAATGGCCGACATGGTCTTTGAGGACCAGTTCCTCGATGCGGCGCAGCGCCGCACGCACCGCGGCGATCTGGGTCACCACATCGATGCAATAGCGATCCTCTTCCACCATGCGGGAGAGGCCGCGCACCTGGCCTTCGACCCGGTTCAGGCGCTTCAGGCAGTCGGTTTTCGTCTCTTTCTGCATGAGTTGACATATACCCCTATGGGGTATAAATCTCAAGCCCAATATACCCCCCAGGGGTTAT
>DASYDA010000536.1:0-2626 GCA_036499865.1 Dongiaceae bacterium
AGACACGCTGGTGATCGGCGCGGGGCAGGCTGGCGTCGCCATGTCGGAGCACCTCGGCAACAGCGGCGTGCCGCATCTGGTGCTGGAGCGGCATCGCATCGCCGAGCGCTGGCGGTCGGGGCGGTGGGATTCGCTGGTGGCCAATGGCCCGGCCTGGCATGACCGGTTTCCCAACCTGGAGCACGCAAGCGATCCCGACGGCTTTCCCGGCAAGGAAAGCATGGCGGATTATTTCGTCGCCTATGCGCAGAAGTTCGGCGCGCCGATCCGCTGCGGCGTCGAAGTCATCGCGGTCGACACCATGAAAGGCAAGCGCGGCTTTCGCGTCGAGACCTCGAAAGGTCCGATCGAAGCCGCGCGGGTGGTCGTCGCGACCGGGCCGTTCCAGCGGCCGATCATTCCGCCGATCGTTCCCGAAACCGCGGGGCTGATGCAGATCCATTCCGCCGCCTATCGCAATCCGGGCCAACTGCCAGAAGGCGCTGTGCTGGTGGTGGGCGCGGGGTCCTCGGGCGCGCAGATCGCCGATGAGCTGCTGCGCAGCGGCCGGCGCGTCACTCTCTCCGTCGGCGCGCATGGACGGCCGCCGCGCACCTATCGCGGGCAGGATTATTGCTGGTGGCTGGGCGTGCTCGGCAAGTGGGATCTCACCACGCCGCCGGCCGGCGCGGAGCATGTGACGATTGCGGTCAGCGGCGCCTATGGCGGCAGCACGGTGGATTTCCGCCGCCTGGCCGCGCGCGGCATGCAATTGACCGGCGTGGCGAAATCGTATCGGAACGGCGTGATGAGTTTCGCGCCGGACCTCAAGCGCAACATCGCCCAGGGCGACACGGATTATCTGGCGGTGCTGGACGAGGCCGATGCCTATATCGCGCGCAACGGTCTCGACTTTCCCGAGGAGCCCGCAGCCCGCGAGATCCTGCCGGACCCGGCTTGCGTCACCGATCCGATCCTGGAGCTCGATCTCAAAGCCGCGGGGATCACGTCGATCATATGGGCGACCGGCTACGCCACCGACTACAGCTGGCTGCATCTCGACGCCTGCGACGCGAGCGGTAAACCGCAGCACAGCCGCGGCATCTCGACCGTGCCGGGCCTCTATTTCGTCGGGCTGCCCTGGCTCTCGCGCCGCGGCTCCAGCTTCATCTGGGGCGTCTGGCACGACGCCCGCTTCATCGCCGACCAGATCGCGATCCAGCGCAATTACGAGGCGCACCGGCCCGCCACCCGCGCATCGGCCGGCTAGCCGGCCATCGAATTTGCTTTGCGCGAGGGTCGCGGCGTTGGGATTGCCAGTCCTGGTAGCACAACAGGCTTGACACTGCGCGCTCGGCTTGGTCGGATGCTGAGAGGCAGGAGCTGGAACCCGAAGGAAAACAATCCGGGGCCAGGCCGGCCGAAATGATCAGACAGTCCGCCGCAACCATCTCCGGCCCCGCCATATCCTGATAAAGGTACAGCATTTCTTGGGCCTGCTCTCATCGTCAGGTTGCGCATGTCCGCTGCTGGTCGGAATGTTACCCGAGGGGAAGACACGAGGCTTCCCGGCAGAATGCAACAGGGAGAGAGACTAAAATGAGAATGGGTTCAATCCTGCGCGCCGCACTTGGCGGCGCCAGTTTGGCGGCGGTTGCCGCACTGACAATCCCCGCCGCGTCGGCCGCCGACAAGATCGGCAATTGCGAATTGACCGGCACCAAGGGCGAAACGCCGATCACCCCCGCGGTGGCCGGGCAGTTGACGGTCGAAACCAACCTGCCGGGACCCGGCTGGTATAACGGCGATACGCCGGACGCCATCCAGGATGGCTATGAATATTGCATGGCGGCGAACATCGCCTACCGTGCCGGGCTGGACAAACTGAAAATCGTGAACGTCGCCTGGGACGCCTTGGTCGCAGGGCAGACCAAGGAATTCGATCTCGCTTTGTCGCAGATCTCCATCACCGACGAACGCAAGAAGGTGGTCGATTTCTCAATCCCCTATTTCGCGTCCGATATCGGCATCCTGGCCAAAAAGGGCCTGGTGGTGGATGAGAACTCGGTGAAGAAGATGCGCTTCGGCGTCCAGCAGGCGACCACCGGTGCCGATTTTGTGGCCAACAAGCTGAAGCCCGAACAGCCGGTCAAGGTCTTCCCCGATACGCCGTCTCTGTTCACCGCCCTGCAGGCCGGCCAGACGGATGTTTCCGCGATGGATACGTCGATCGTGCTGGCGCAAGCCGGGCAGTCGAACGGCCTGTTCGAGGTCGTCGGCCAATACAATACGGGCGAAAGCTATGGTGCGCTTTATCCAAAAGGCTCTGCCAACGAAGATGCCATCAACAAGATCATCAAGTCGCTACAGGACGACGGCACGTTGAATGCCTTGGCCGCCAAGTATCTGGCGGCGGCCTGGGGTGCCGACCCGACCAAGGTCCCGTACTTCAAGCCCTGATTGAACCGACATGCGTTTGGCTCTCCCTCGCCTGCTTGCGAGGGAGAGCCTCTACACACGCAGGAACGGAAGCGCTCAGCCTTTCCAGTTCGACTGCCGGATGACGGTGCAGAAATTGGTGCGCTGGAGTGCGGGTCCTTGTCGGCCAGGACGTCGTCGTTCACGGTCCCGAAGGTGCTGTCCGGGC
>DASYDA010000537.1:0-5446 GCA_036499865.1 Dongiaceae bacterium
GCGGCTTGAAGCGCCACAGGCGTTCCGCACCTTGGAAGGCGGCGATTTCCGGGGAATCCAGGATGACTTCCGCATCGCCGGTCAATTGCAGCAAGTCGCCGGTGGAGAAATCGACGAAAACAAAACCGGCCTTGGGATTAACCAGGATATTGCCCAAGGTGTTGAAGAAGAGGTTGCCGGCGAAATCAGGAATGGTGAGCACGCCGTCCTCGCCGACGCGCACGAAACCGGGCCGCCCGCCGCGATGCGAGACATCGACCTGCCGGGCGCCGCCTTCGATATCGACATAGGAGGCGACGAAGAAGGTGTCGGCATCGGCGATCATGGCGCGGGCGCGGTCGCCCAGCGCGTCCAGGTGTTGCGGCGTTTCGACCGGTGCAGCTTCTGAATTGCGCACGAAAGAGAAGCCGCGCTGCTGAATGTATTGTGGGCAGTTGCCGAAGCTCTGCGCGACCACGAGGTCAAAACCTTTTGAGTCAGTTCGAGCGATCGTGCCGTTCAGGCGATTGCGGCGGCGCGACCGGAGATCGATTCCCAGCAGGCCTATGGCGTTTCCCGCCTCCATCCCGGCATCGGCGGGATCGCTGCGCTCGCGCTTCAGATCGAGATGAAGGCGGTGTTCGTCGGGCGCCCGCAGGAAACCCGGCCGGCCGGCACGCAATGTGGCCCAGGCATCGCCCTCGGGATCGACGGCGCCGAGCACCACGAAAGGCAGCTGCGGATAGAATTCGCGATGCTGGTCGATGAGGCGATCGCGTATCACCCGGCCGCCGATTTCCTGCATCCGGTCGGCAACGCCGACGCGGCGCTGCATCGCGATCTCTCCCGGGTGCCAGGTGGATTTGGGATCTTTCAGCGATGCCATCATGAGAGTTCTCCTCGATCAGGCGGTCGCGGCCAGGCCGACGGGCGTCTTCTGAAAGGGGACGAATTGCGACAGGGATTCGAACCGCCGGAGCCAGGCTTTCACATGAGGGTAAGCGGAGAGATCGACATTTCCCTCCGGTGCCCGCGCGATGTAGCTGTAGAGAGCCACATCGGCGATGGTGGGATTCCCGGCAGCGATCCACGGCCTGCCGGCGAGTTCGCCATTGACCAGCTTCAGAACGGCATGGGCGCGATTGATGACTTCTTCCGGATTGAACGGCGCGCCGAAGACGGTGACGAGACGCGCCGCCGCCGGACCATAAGCGAGTGGACCCGCGGCCACGGACAACCAACGCTGGACGGCCGCGGCCTCGAAAGGCGTCTCCGGTAACCAGTCGGTCTTGCCGAATTTCTTCGCGAGATAGACCAGGATCGCGTTGGAATCGCTCACGATGGTGCCGTTATCGTCCAGCACCGGCACCTGGCCGAAGCTGTTGAGCTTCAGGAATTCCGGCGTCTTATGCGCACCCTTTGCAAGATCGACCTCGGCCAGCTCGTGATCGACACCCAGCAGCGAGAGAAACAACCGGACACGATGCGAATGGCCGGAAAGAGGGTAGAAATAGAGCTTCATGGCGCGGTCTCCTCGGCGTGCAGCCGGTTCTTACCCTGCAATATGATTGTTTCTTTTATCATATTGAATATTCGATATACGCAAGACATTATTCCAACCTAAGGAATAATGTTCCAGGTGTTCCCATGGACCGCTGGCAGGCCATGAAAGTCTTCGTGAAAGTCGCGGAAACCGGCGGATTTGCCGAAGCCGGACGCAAGCTCCACATGAGCCCGCCGGCGGTGACCCGCGCCATCATCGCGTTGGAGGAAACAATCGGCAGCAAGCTGCTGGTCCGCACCACGCGATCGGTGAAGTTGACCGAGGCGGGCACCCGCTATTTCGAGGATTGCCGCCGCATTCTCTCGGATATCGCCGAAGCCGAGGCCTCGGCCGCGGGCTCCTACGCAACGCCGACCGGCAGCTTGACGGTGAGCGCACCAGTCCTGTTCGGGCAGATCTATGTGATGCCGGTGCTGATCGGCTATCTCGACCGCTATCCGGCCGTCACCGGCCGGGCGCTGCTGCTGGATCGCATCGTCAATATCGTCGAGGAAGGTATCGACGTCGCCGTGCGCATCGGGCATCTGCCGGATTCAGGAAATATCGCCGTGCGGGTGGGCCAGGTGCGGCGCGTCGTCTGCGGCGCACCGGTCTATTTCGAAAAACACGGCATGCCGAAGGTGCCGGGCGATCTTGCTTCTCACAATCTCGTCGCCCCCACCAGCGCCTGGACCTCCATGGAATGGCGCTTCGGTCGAGATCAGAAGACCAGCGTCACGGTACATCCTCGTCTCTACTGCAACACCAATGAAGCGGCGATCTCCGCCGCCATCAGCGGCTGGGGCTTGACCCGCGTGCTCTCCTATCAGATCGGACCGGCTTTAGCCGACGGGCGCCTGATCGGCATCCTCACCGATTTCGAAGAAGAACCTCTGCCGATCCATGTGGTGCACCGGGAAGGCCGGCAGGTCTCCGCCAAGGTGCGGTCCTTCGTCGATTTCGCCGCCGAGCAGCTGCGCGGCAATGCGATGATCAACCAGCGGCCACCGGCTCCTTGAATTGCGTTTCGACCGCCGATCCGGCTTCGAGCGTGCGATGCACGGGACAACGCTCGGCGATCTCCAGCAGCCGCGCCCGCTGCTCCGCGTCGAGATTGCCTTCCATGCTGATCTCGCGGGAAAACCGGTCCACGGGTTTCAGGTCCTTGTCCTTGTGATGGGCGACCGCCACCCGCATGCGGGATAGCGGCCATTGCTTGTGATCGGCATAGAGACGCACCGTCATGGACGTGCAGGCCCCGAGCGCCGCGCAGAGGAGATCGTAAGGGTTGGGACCGGAGCCGAGACCGCCCAGCTCCACCGGCTCGTCGGCATAGAACCGCGTCTTGCCCACCACGACCTCGACCTGCAGTTTCCCACCGCCGGTTTCCTGCACGACGACTTTCCCCGCTTCCGAGGCGACGCCCGCCGGCTCGCTGGCGCCGATATAGCGCGAGGCCCAGGCGGCGATGACGTCGGCGGCATAGACCGCGTCGGCTTCGTTGGTCAGCAGGTGGTCGGCGTGGTCGAGCGAGATATAGCTCTTCGGGTGGCGCGCGGCCTGGAAGATCGCCGCCGCGTTCTCGACCCCGACGGTCTGGTCCACCGGCGAATGCATCACCAACAGCGGATGCGCCAGTCTCGCGATCCGAGCGCCCTGATCGTGGTTTCTGAGATCCTCGATGAAGGAGCGGCGGATGGTGAAGGGCCGCCCGCCGAGATTCACTTTCGCCTCGCCTCTCTCCATGATCGTCTCCAACCCGCCCTCGAAGAGACCGGTGACGTGATTCACGTCGAACGGTGCGGCCAGGGTCGCGACCGCCTTCAGTTCAGGCAGTTCGCCGGCCGCGGCCAAGACGGCGGCGCCACCGAGGCTATGGCCGATCAGCAGTTTCAAGGAGAGCCCTTGGCTCGCCATATGCTTCGCGGCGGCGACCAGATCGGCGACATCGCCGCTGAAACCATGCTCGGCAAAAGTGCCCTCGCTGCCGCCGAGCCCGGTGAAATCGAAACGCAGCACGCCGAGGCCACGCGCGGCCAAGGCACGGGAAATCCGCACCGCCGCCAGGGAATTCTTGGTGCAGGTGAAGCAATGCGCGAACAAGGCATAGCCGCGCGGCGGAGAATCCGGCAGGTCGAGGCGTCCGGAAAGCTTCTGCCCGGCAGCACCTATGAAATCGAATGGTTGAGACTGCATGTTCGGCTCCCCTTTCCGTTCCCCATAAGACCCGGCCAGTTGCCCGGTCGCCGATAGTCTGCGACCATGGTGCGGCGCTTCCCATCAAGCGCTTTTCTCCTATCGCGCAAGGATCACCGATGTCCATCTCCCGTTTTTCACTCGCCGGCAAGGTCGCCGTCGTGACCGGTTCCGGCCGGGGCCTCGGCCGCGCGATCGCCAAAGGAATGGCCGAAGCCGGCGCCGCCGTGGTGACCACATCCCGCACGGCATCCGAGGCCGAATCGGCGGCGAAGGAGATTGAAGCCGATGACGGCAAGGCGATCGCCATTCCGACCGATGTCGCCGATCCCGAAGCCTGCGCGCGGCTGGTGGAGAAGACCGTCGCCGCCTTCGGCCGGCTCGACGCGATGCTCTGCAATGCCGGGGTGAACTTCTCCAATCCCGCGGACCGCGCCACGGCGGCGGAGCTGGAACAGACGGTCAAGATCAATGTCGGCGGCGCCATGTATTGCGCCCAGGAAGCCGCGAAGCAGATGACCAAGCAAGGCGGCGGCGGATCAATCGTGATGACCTCGTCCAATGCCAGCCTGGTCGGCTTCCCCAACCTCCTCACCTACAACATCTCGAAAGGCGGGATGGACATGATGGTGCGCACCATGGCCATCGAATGGGGGCCGCGCAACATCCGGGTCAACGCCTTCAATCCCGGCTATATCGAGCACAGCATGAAGCGGCCGAAAGCGAAGGAAAAGGACCTTCACCTGGACGAGGAAATTCGCCGCATGACGCCGCTCGGGCGCCGCGGACGGATCGACGAGGTCGTCGGCATCGCCATCTTCCTGGCTTCGGATGCATCGAGCTTCATCACCGGAACCGTGCTGCCCGTCGATGGCGGCTGGTGCGCAATGTAGCCGCATGCAACAAACCGGAATCACTTCGGCGCAATCCCTGGCGGCCTCGCTCGCAGTGGCGACATGCGGCACGGTCTGGGGCATCTACTGGCTGCCGCTGCGCCTATTGCAGGCCATGGGATTCAGCGGAAACTGGGCGACAGCGGCATTCTTTATCGTCAGTCTTCCTCCGGCGCTGATCATGGCTTTCATCGCGCGCCGGGAATACAAGACACATGGCCGCAACCTGCTGATGGTGGCGCTCGGTAATGCGGTGATCTTCAGCCTCTATTCCAACGCTTACACCCACACCACCGTCTTCAAGGTCCTGTTCCTCTTCTATCTCTCGCCGGTCTGGAGCGTGCTGATCGCGCGCTTCTGGTATCGCCAGCGCATGAGCCTGGCGCGGATCGGCTGCGTGGCGACCGGCTTGATCGGTCTCATCGTCATGCTCAGCAAGGATGGCGGCTGGCCGATCCCGCACAATCTCGGAGACTGGATGGCCCTGGTGGCCGGCATCTTCTGGGCCGTGGTCGCCATCTGGATCCGCAACAACGAGGAGATCAGCGCCACCGCCAACACCTCGGCATTCTTCTTGAGCGGGATCATTCCGGCTTTCCTGTTTCTCCTGCTGCCCGGCGGCGGCGCGCTTCCGTCGCAAGAAGCGACGCTATCCGCCTTGCCGATGCTGACCGGCGTCGCCTGGCTGGTCTGGATACCCTCGCAGGCATTGCTGTTCTGGGGCGCAAGACGGATCAGCCCGGTGCGCACCAGCATGCTCCTCATGACGGAACTCTTGAGCGGTATCTTGACGGCGGCCTTGTTGAGCGGCGACCCGATTTCCTGGCAGCAGGCG
>DASYDA010000538.1:0-5875 GCA_036499865.1 Dongiaceae bacterium
GGTCTGCACCTTTCCCGGCATCGCGATCTTCGTGGTCAGCCTCGGCTTCAACCTGATCGGCGACGGGCTCCGCGATGTGCTCGACCCCAGAGAGAATTAGGGAACGAGACCGATGACCGCACCCCTGCTCCAGGTCGAGAAGCTCAACATCCGGTTCCAGACGCCGACCGGCATCTCCCATGTGGTGCGCGACGTATCCTTCACGCTCGGCCGCGAGAAGCTGGCCATCGTGGGCGAATCCGGTTCCGGAAAATCGCAGACCGCGCGGTCGATCCTCGGTCTGACTTCAGGCAAGGTCGATGCCAGGAAGCTGGAATTCGCCGGCCAGAATCTTCTGGGGCTCAATTCCGCCGAATGGCGCAAGATCCGCGGCCGGCGCATCACCATGGTGATGCAGGACCCGAAATATTCGCTGAACCCGGTGATGCGCGTCGGCGATCAATTGATGGAAGCCGCCGCCCGCACCGGTCCGCGCGGCTCACTGAAGCAACGCGCCATGGACATGCTGGTGGCGGTGAAGATCCGCGACCCCGAACGGGTGTTCCGTGCCTGGCCGCATGAGCTTTCCGGGGGCATGGGCCAGCGCGCGATGATCGCCATGATGCTGATCACCGAGCCCGAATTGCTGATCGCCGATGAACCGACCTCGGCGCTCGACGTCACCGTGCGGCTGCAGGTGTTGGCGATCCTGGATGACCTGGTCCGGACCCGCGACATGGGCCTCATCTTCATCAGCCATGACCTCAATTTGGTCAGCACCTTCTGCGACCGCGTGCTGGTTATGTATGCGGGCCAAGTGCTGGAAGAATTGGATGCCGCACATCTCAATGAAGCCAGGCACCCCTATACGCGCGGCCTCCTCGCCTGCACGCCGAATCTCGAAAACCCGCAGCCGGCCCTGCCCACTTTGCAGCGCGATCCGAGCTGGCTGCAACCCGTCGGGGAAAGCCGATGAGCGAACCCCTCATCGATGTGAAGGGGCTTGAAGTCCATTTCCACTCCGGGCGGCACGACATCGCCGCGCTGAAAGGTGTCAGCTTCGCAATCGCGCCGGGCGAGACCTTCGGCCTGGTGGGCGAATCCGGTTCCGGCAAGACCACCGCCCTCCGGGTGATCGCCGGGTTGAACGACAACTGGCAGGGCACGATCGCCATGTCGGGCCGGTCGCTGCCGCGGCGCCGCGACCGTACTCTCAAGCGCATGATCCAGATGGTGTTCCAGGATCCCTATGGTTCGCTGCATCCCAAGCACACCGTGGACCGCATCCTCTCCGAGCCGCTGCAGATCCACGGCATCCCGGACATCTCGAGCCGCGTCCAGGAAACTCTGGAACAGGTGCAGCTCGGCCCCACCTTCCGTTTCCGCTATCCCCATCAGCTCTCCGGCGGGCAGCGCCAGCGCGTCGCCATCGCGCGGGCGCTGATCCTGCGGCCGAAACTGCTGCTGCTGGACGAGCCGACTTCGGCGCTCGATGTTTCCATTCAGGCGGAGGTGCTCAATCTCCTCGCCAAGCTGCGCCGGGATTTCGATCTCACTTACATCCTGGTGAGCCACGATCTCGCCGTGGTGGCGCAGCTCTGTTCTCGCCTCGCCATCATGCGCAACGGCGAGATCGTCGAGCTCGCGGATACCGACAGCCTTGCCCATGGCCGCCTCACGCATCCCTATTCGAAGCAGCTCCTGACCGCCAGCAAGGGCTTCGACCGCGCCGCCATCGACGCCTTCGCGGATTTCTAGTCTTCCGATCGCGCCAGCATGCCGAAGGGTGCGCTATCCGGTGCCAATGAAAGCTTGCCGAGACGCCTCAGACCTTCGCGACCATAGCGCTCCTTGATAGCCAGCTTCAGCCAGGATTCAGCCTGGCCGCGGCGGCGCTCCGCCAACCGGCCAGCATGGCCGAGCCAATGCCAGTGCCGCGCGATCTCATCCAGCAGGCTTTCGAGCCCTTCCTTCGCGGCCGCACTGACGAGATTGACCGGCACCGCCCAGTCGAGGTTCGCTTCGGCCGCTATCCCCAGCGCGCCCTTCACATCCGCTTTGGCGCGGATCGCCGCCTGTCCCATATCGCTCTTGGTGACCGCGACGATATCCGGAATTTCGACGATGCCCGCCTTCATGAACTGCAGGCTGTCGCCGGAACCCGGCTGCACGCAGAAGACAACGGTATCGGCCGCCATGGAGATATCGGTTTCCGATTGGCCGACGCCGACGGTCTCCACCAGGACCACGTCAAAGAGCGCCCGCATCAGGATCATGGCGCCGTAGGTGATCTCGGCGAGCCCGCCCAGCTGGTCGCGCGCCGCCATGGAGCGGATGAAAACCTGCCGGTCCTCGGGATCGGTGCGCAATCGCGTACGATCGCCGAGCAGCGCCCCGCCGGAACGCCGCGACGACGGATCGACGGCGATCACGCCGACGCTCTTTTCTTGTGCGCGATAGAGATGGATCAGAGCGCCGGCCAGAGTCGATTTGCCGACACCCGGCGGCCCGGTGAGGCCGATGACCTGGCCCATCGGAGCCAGATAAGCCTCGGTCAGCAGCGCTGTGAGAGTTGGATCGTCCGGCGATGATTCGAGCTTTGCCAGGAAATTGGCGAGGGCCGGCTTACCGCCCGCTCCGAGCTCAATCAGAGAGGCCACGTCGCCCCCCCACCCCTACCCTCTCCCTCAAGCGGAGAGGGGGGTACACCGAGAACTTTGCACCACCGATACGAGCTCGGTAACGCTGTCGTAGAAGGTTCGAGCCGCAGCATCCCCTCTCCCCCTGAGGGAGAGGGATAGGGTGAGGGGTCGAAGATTCCCTCCCCAAAAAACGTTTCACCCCTCGCCCTTGCGCCCCGACTGATCGCCGGTGAGCGCCGCTTGCGCCGCGGCGAGCTTGGCGATCGGCACGCGATAGGGTGAGCAGGAAACGTATTCCAGGCCCACTTCGGCGCAGAAATGGATCGAAGCCGGATCGCCGCCATGTTCGCCGCAGATACCGAGCTTCAGTTTGTCGCGGGTCTTGCGGCCGCGCTCGGCGGCGATCCGCACCAACTCGCCGACGCCGTCGATATCGAGGCTGACGAAGGGGTCCTGCTTGATGATGCCCTGGCGTTCATAGGCCTGCAGGAAGCGCCCCGCATCGTCGCGGCTGAGGCCGTAGGTGGTCTGGGTAAGATCGTTGGTGCCGAAGCTGAAGAAGGCGGCATCCTTGGCGATCTCGCCCGCCATCAAGGCGGCGCGCGGCAATTCGATCATGGTGCCGACGGAATACGGCAGATCGACGCCGGTTTCCTTCTGCACCTCGCGGGCGACCCGGTCGATGATCGCACGCATCAGCGAGAGTTCCTTTGGGATGCTGACCAGCGGGATCATGATCTCCGCTTCCGCGGTCTCGCCCTGGCTCTTCTTCACCGCGGCGGCGGCCTCGAAGATCGCGCGGGCCTGCATCTCATAGATTTCCGGATAGGTGATGCCGAGGCGGCAGCCGCGATGGCCGAGCATCGGATTGGATTCTTTCAGCAGCGCCGCGCGATGCGCCACCCATTCCACCGAGAGGCCGGAAGCAGCCGCCACTTCCGCGAGTTCCTCACGGCTGTGCGGCAGGAATTCGTGCAACGGCGGATCGAGCAGGCGGATCGTCACCGGCAAACCGCGCATGATCTGGAAGAGTTCGACGAAATCCTGGCGCTGCATCGGCAGGATTTTCGCCAGCGCCTTCTTCCGGCCCTCGACATCCTCCGCCATGATCATCTCGCGCATGGCGACGATACGGCCGGCATCGAAGAACATATGTTCGGTGCGGCAGAGGCCGATGCCTTCGGCGCCGAATTGCCGCGCGGTGCGGGCATCCAGCGGCGTTTCCGCATTGGTGCGCACCTTCAGCTTGCGGAACTCGTCCGCCCAGCCCATCAGCTTGGAGAAATCGCCGGAGAGCTCAGGATCGATGGTCGGCACTTCGCCCGGCATCACCTCGCCGGTGCCGCCGTCGATGGTGATGGTGTCGCCGTCATTGATCTTGTGGCCGCGCACCGTCATCACTTTTAGATTCTCATCGACGCGCAGATCGCCGGCGCCGGAGACGCAAGGGCGACCCATGCCGCGCGCCACCACCGCCGCATGGCTCGTCATGCCGCCGCGCGTGGTCAGGATCCCGACCGCGGCATGCATGCCGTGAATGTCTTCCGGGCTGGTCTCGACGCGCACCAGAATGACCCGGTCGCCCTTGGAGGCACGGTCTTCGGCATCGTCCGCCGTGAAGGCGACCCTGCCGCAGGCCGCACCCGGGCTGGCCGGCAGCCCACGGGCGATGACGTCTTTCTTCGCCTTGGGGTCAAGCCGCGGATGCAAAAGCTGATCGAGCGAAGCCGGCTCGACACGCGCGACCGCGGTCCGCTTGTCGATGAGGCCGTCCTCGCAGAGATCGACGGCGATTTTCAATGCTGCCTGGGCGGTGCGCTTGCCGTTGCGGGTCTGCAGCATATAGAGCTTGCCCTGCTGCACGGTGAATTCGATGTCCTGCATGTCGCGGTAATGCTTCTCGAGCTGCCCGCGCACCTCGTCGAGCTGCTTGAAGACCGCCGGCATCACCTCTTCCATCGCCGGCAAGGTGGATTTGTTGGCGTTCTTGCCGGCGACGGTCAGATGCTGCGGCGTGCGGATGCCGGCCACCACATCTTCGCCCTGAGCGTTGACGAGATATTCGCCGTAGAACTCCTTGGCGCCGGTTGAGGGATTGCGGGTGAAGGCGACGCCGGTCGCGCAATCCGATCCCATATTACCGAACACCATCGCCTGCACGTTGACGGCGGTGCCCCATTCCTCGGGGATATTGTTGAGCTTCCGATAGGTCTGGGCACGGGTGATGTTCCAGGAACCGAACACGGCGCCGATCGCACCCCAAAGCTGCTCGCGCGGTTCCTGCGGGAAGGGCTTGCCCAGCTCCTCCTGGATCTTCGCCTTGTATTCGGCGATCACCTTCTGCCAGTCCTCGGCGGTCAGGTCGGTGTCGAGCTCGACGCCGCGATCCTGCTTGTGCAGTTCCAGCGTCTCCTCGAAATTGTGATGCTCCACGCCGAGCACGACGTTGCCGTACATCTGGATGAAACGACGGTAGGAATCAAAGGCGAAACGGCGGTCTCCGGATTTCTTGGCAAGGCCTTCCACGGTCTCGTCGTTGAGGCCGAGATTGAGAACGGTGTCCATCATGCCCGGCATCGAGACGCGGGCGCCGGAGCGTACCGATACCAGCAGCGGGTTGGCTGAATCGCCGAACTTCCGCCCGACTTCCTTCTCGATATGCTCCACCGCCGCATCGACATTCGCCTTCAGCTCGGGCGGATACTTCTTGTCGTTGGCATAGAAATAGGTGCAGAGTTCGGTGGTGATGGTGAAGCCCGGCGGCACCGGCAGGCCCAGCGAACTCATCTCCGCAAGATTGGCACCCTTGCCACCCAACAGGTTGCGCATCTCCGCGCTTCCTTCCGCCGCCCCGCCTCCAAAGCGATAGACCCACTTCGCCATGTTCACCCTCTGCCTTACGATCGAATCAAAAGAACTCACTGTAGTCAGATCGTCATGCCCGGACTTGGTCCGGGCATCCACGCCTGTCTTCACGCATTCCAAAAGGCGTGCATGCCCGAGCCAAGCTCGGGCATGACGACTGGGTGGTGTCGAGCGGAGACAACACTGGTCGTCACCCCTCGATCTTCGAAAAATCCGCGACGGTCGAGAGCGTCGCGTTGATGGCCGAAAGCATGCGCAGCCGGTTGGCGCGCAATTTCGCGTCCTTGTCGTTCACCGTCACCTTGTCGAAGAAGGCATCGACGGGCTGGCGCAGTTTCGCCATCGCCGCCATCGCGCCGGTGAAATCCTCCTTCGCCACGGCCGCGCGC
>DASYDA010000539.1:0-2196 GCA_036499865.1 Dongiaceae bacterium
CCTTCTTGCGATAGAGCGCGATGTCTTCCGGATTGACCTCCGGCACCACCAGCGGCACATCGGGGTCCATGCGGTAATAGCTGGTGTTGTCGATCACGATGGCGCCGGCCGCGGCGGCCCGCGGCGCGAAATCGGCGGAGACCTTGGCGCCCGCCGAAGAGAGCACGATATCGACGCCCTTGAAGTCGAAGCCGTCGAGTTGCTTGACCTTCAGTACGTCGTCCTCGCCATAGGAGACCTCCTGGCCGACCGACCGGGCCGAGGCCAGCGGAATGACCTCCCTCGCCGGGAAATCGCGCTCCGCCAGGGTCTTCAACATCTCGCGGCCCACATTGCCCGTGCCGCCGACGACCGCCACTCGATAACTCATCTCATCCTCGCATCACATTGGGACCACCGGTCCCGTGTTAATTCCATTGCCCAAATGAAAACGGCCGCACATGGGTGCGGCCGATCGAAATCCTCGATAGGCCGCAGGTCACCCTCCGGTGGTTTTACCCCCGGTGCTTTTCTTCAGCATGGTGACGCGTGCCTGGCCCAAATCCGACATCCCGATTTGACGAATGCGGCGGAGTTTAACCCCGCCTTAGCCGCTCTGTCGATAGCCGCAATACGGTAAAAAACTAGGCACGGCCTTGGCACAGGCCTCAAGGCCGGGGCTAATGCGCCATCATGACCGGCAGGTCGGCGTGATCCATCATATAGCTGGTGACGCCGCCCAGCACCAATTGCCGCAGGCGGCCATGGCTGTAGCCGCCCATCAGCACGAAACCCGCGCCCATCTCCCGCGCGGTTGCCAGGATCTGTTCCGCCGTCGAGCCGGTGGTTTTCGCCTCGGCGACCGAAGCGGAGACGCCCTCCCAGGCCAGGTAGCGCACCAGATCGGACGCGGAATGGGGATCCTTGCGGCTTTCTTGCACGGAAAGCACGCGCGTTTCCGTGAGATCCCGCAGGAGATCGATCGCCTGGGAGATCGCCCGGGTGGCCTCGATGCTGCCGTTCCAGGAGACCAGGCAAGGTCCAATCGCCAACCTCTCGAGGTTGGCAGCCGTCACGCCGGGGGGCACCAGCAAGACCGGCTGCCCTGCGCCGAAGAGGGCGTCCTCCATCCGGCTCAGCACCTGATCGCCGGCTTCGGTCCCCGACGGGCGGCCCATCACCACAAGATCGGTCAAGCGGCCGAAGTTGACGATGAGTTCGTCTTCGGCGCCCTCCTCCGAATGGAAGGCGGTGGTGATGCCGGTCCTGAGCCCGGGCTGGTCGTCCACCGTGACGCCTTGCTCGCTGCGCCAGGTTTCGAAGGTCTTCGCCGCGGCCTGGGCGCGGATATCGACATGGCGCTCGACGGCCTCGATCAATTCGGTCGCCGCGACGCCGACATCGACCATCAGCGGCACCGATTCCATGGGATCGACCTTGATATGGAGGACGGCGATATGGGCGCCCTTGTGGGCCAGCACCCGCGCCGCATCAAGCGCAGCGCGATCGGAATCATAGCCGAACACCGGGACCAGGATGTGTCGGAAGGCCATCTTCACTCTCCATGATCGAGTTTGACCGGGGCCGATCGCATTCGAAGTTTACGCTCCGAACCTGCCCAGGTGCTGGTCAATCTAGCTGTGAAATAAGAGGCAAGACGATGCGGCAGTTCCGCCCCGTCTGTGTTAAATCGTCCTAGCGATGGTGGTGCAGACTTTTCCGATTTCCAATCAGACGCTTACTAGCCGCGGGTTCCGTGCTCTAGGCGCCCAGACGGTCGAGCTCTTTCAGAATCTCGTCGCCCATTTGCGTGGTCGAAACCGCTTTGCAGCCCGGCGACATGATGTCACCGGTCCGGAAACCGTTGGCGACCACATTCTTCGCCGCCTGATCCAGAAGGTCGGCCTCCTTCGGAAGGTCAAAGGAATAGCGCAGCATCATGGAGAGCGAGAGCAGCGAGGCCAGCGGATTGGCCTTGTCCTGGCCCGCGATATCCGGCGCGCTGCCATGCACCGGCTCATAAAGCGCACGGCGGCGGCCCTGCTGATCGGAGGCCCCCAGCGAAGCCGAGGGCAACATGCCGAGCGAGCCGGTCAGCATCGCCGCGCAATCCGACAAGAGATCGCCGAACAGGTTGTCGGTGACGATCACATCGAACTGCTTCGGCTGCCGCACGAGCTGCATGGCGCAGTTATCGGCATACATATGGCTCAAGGC
>DASYDA010000540.1:0-3478 GCA_036499865.1 Dongiaceae bacterium
ACTAAGGCGCCGCTTTAACTCGCATGCGGATGTGCGCGCCGCCGGGGAGAAATCCCGTCGGAGCCCGCTCCGGTGCCGAACCCCAGATTTCGAATTCTGGGCTCGGTCACTCCATCCGCAGAGGCACAACCGGAAAAGGACTTAAAATCATGGCTTTGCCATCCTTCACCATGCGCCAGCTTCTGGAAGCCGGCGTGCATTTCGGCCACCACACCCGTCGCTGGAACCCCAAGATGGCGCCCTTCCTGTTCGGGGTGCGCAACGGGATTCACATCATCGACCTCGAGCAGACCGTTCCGATGCTGGACGGCGCCGTGAAAGCCGTCCGTGACGTCGCCGCCGCCGGCGGCCGCGTGCTCTTCGTCGGCACAAAGCGGGCTGCTTCCGACAAGGTCGCCGACGCGGCCAAGCGTTGCGGCCAGTACTATGTCAACCACCGCTGGCTGGGCGGCATGCTCTCGAACTGGAAGACCATTTCCGGTTCGATCAAGCGCCTGCGCGAGATCGACGAAAAGCTTTCGGGCGATACGACCGGGTTGACCAAGAAAGAAACCCTGATGATGACCCGCGACCGCGACAAGCTGGAGCGTGCGTTGGGCGGCATCAAAGACATGGGTGGCCAGCCGGACATCCTGGTGGTGATCGACACCAACAAGGAATCGATCGCCGTCAAGGAAGCCAACAAGCTCGGCATCCCCGTGGTCGCCGTCCTCGACAGCAATTCCTCGCCGGACGGCGTCAACTTCCCGGTCCCGGGCAATGACGACGCGATCCGCGCGATCCAGCTCTATTGCGATCTGTTCTCCGGCGCCGTTCTGGACGGCCTGCAGCAGGAAGCGATCTCCAGCGGCCGCGACATCGGCGAAGCCGAGGAACTGCCGGCCGAGCAGCTTCCGTCGGCCGAAGCCGGCGAAACCCCGGCCGCCAACGCCTGATCGTAACGGAAAGCCGGCAAGATCGGCGGGGATGCCCCCGCCTGATCGCCGGCGGTTTCGCGTTAACCAACAAACGGATTATCGAGAGGAGCGACCATGGCTGAAGTCACCGCCGCATTGGTCAAGGAACTGCGCGAGATTTCCGGCGCGGGCATGATGGATTGCAAGAAGGCGCTGAGCGAGAGCGGAGGCGATCTCGAGGCCTCGGTGGACTGGCTGCGCAAGAAGGGTCTCGCCGCTGCCGCCAAGAAGGCCGGCCGCATTGCCGCCGAGGGCTTGGTGGCGATCGTCGCCGGCGGCAAGAAAGGCGTGCTGGTCGAAGTCAATTCCGAGACCGATTTCGTCGCCCGGAACGACCAGTTCCAGAACTTCGTTTCCGGAGTCGCCAAGCTGGCCTTGGATGCCGCCGACATCGAAGCGTTGAAGAATATGCAATTTCCCGGCGATAGCCAGACGGTAGCCGAAAAATTGACGCAATTGGTCGCAACCATTGGCGAGAATATGAGTTTGCGTCGCATGGCGGCACTGTCGGTGACGGATGGCGTGGTTGCGACCTACATGCACAACGCAACCGTGCCGAATATGGGGAAGATCGGGGTTCTCGTGGCGCTCGAATCCACTGGCGACAAGGCGAAACTGGCCGTTCTCGGCAAGCAGATCGCCATGCATGTGGCGGCAGCCAATCCACAGGCTCTGGACATCAAATCGGTGAGCACCGCCGATCTCGACCGCGAGCGCGCCGTGCTCGCCGAACAGGCCCGTGCTTCGGGCAAGCCGGAAGAGATCATCGCCAAGATGGTCGAGGGCCGGCTGCGGAAATACTATGAAGACGTCGTGCTTCTGGAGCAGCTCTATGTGATCGACGGCGAAAGCCGGGTGAAGCAAGTGGTCGAGAACGCCGCCAAGGATATCGGCGCGCCGGTCAAGGTCGTGGGTTTCGCGCGCATGGCGCTCGGTGAGGGCATCCAGAAAGAGCAGCAGGACGCCGCGTAAGCTATTGAAGCGGAACGCCGTCTTCCAAGACGGCAACTTGCTCCGCTCCGGCGTGCTATAAGGCACGTGTCACGATGAAGAATCGGCCGGTGGCAAAGCGCCGGCCGGTTCGCGTAACCGAGGACGAGGCTCGCAATGGCAAGGCCAGGAAAACCGGGACTTCTCTACCAGAGGGTGCTCCTGAAGATTTCCGGAGAAGCCTTGATGGGAACCCGGGAATTCGGCCTCGATCCCCAGACCGTCAACCGCGTTGCCGGCGAGGTCAAGCAGGCCCATGAAATGGGCGTGGAATGCTGCCTCGTCATTGGCGGCGGCAATATCTTCCGCGGCATTGCCGGCGCCAGCCAGGGCATGCAGCGCGCTTCCGCCGATTACATGGGTATGCTGGCCACCGTTATGAACGCGCTGGCCATGCAGAACGCGCTCGAACAGGCTGGCGTCAGCACCCGGGTTCAATCTGCGATTTCCATGCAATCGATCTGCGAGCCCTATATCCGGCGCCGCGCGATCCGGCATCTCGAGAAGGGCCGGGTGGTGATCTTCGCCGCCGGCACCGGGAATCCATATTTCACCACGGATACCGCGGCAGCCTTGCGGGCGTCGGAAATGGGCTGCCAGGCTTTGCTGAAGGGCACCAAGGTCGATGGCGTCTACAGCGCCGATCCCAAACTGGATCCGACGGCCGAGCGTTTTCAGCGGCTGAGCCACCACGAGGTGCTGACCCGCGACCTCAAGGTGATGGACGCCGCGGCGATCTCCCTCGCGCGCGAAAACGGCATTCCGATTATCGTATTTTCCGTTCACACTCACGGCATGTTCGCGGAGGTGCTGCAGGGCGTGGGGCGTTGCACCGTCATCGGCGGAGAGACGCAACGTGTCGCGGAGTAAAGTAGAGCTGACGAGCCGGGGGGCCGCTCATGACTGATGGACGATTGGCCGAATTCGGACGCCGTATGGACGGCGCCCTTGAGGTATTGCGCAAGGAATTCGGGGGGTTACGCACTGGCCGGGCCTCCGCGAACCTGCTGGAGCCGGTTCAGGTGACGGCCTATGGCAGCCCGATGCCGCTGAATCAGGTGGGCACGGTTAACGTTCCCGAACCCCGCATGATCACGGTCCAGGTCTGGGACCGCGGTTTGGTTTCGGCGGTGGAAAAGGGCATCCGCGATGCCGGTCTCGGCCTTAATCCCGCCAGCGACGGCACTTTGGTGCGTGTACCAATCCCAGAATTGTCGCAAGAACGCCGTCAGGAACTCACAAAGATCGCCCACAAGTACGCGGAGCAGGCGCGGGTCGCCGTGCGAAACGTGCGACGGGACGGCATGGACTTCCTGAAAAAACTCGAGAAGGACGGCAAGATCTCCCAGGACGAGCACCATGATTTGGGAGACCAGATGCAGAAGCTGACCGACGAGCACGTCAAGAAGGTGGACGACACCCTCGCCGCCAAGGAAAAAGAAATCCTGCAGGTCTGACGTGAAGCAAACCGGCACCGCCAAGCCGATACCCGACAACAGCGTCGAATCCTCGACGGAGAAAGGTTCGGGCAG
>DASYDA010000541.1:0-6397 GCA_036499865.1 Dongiaceae bacterium
CCCGGCACCGCAGGCCCCGCCCCCACTTCCGATAGGATTGTTTCGGGGCGATTGTCGCCGTTCAGCAGGCTGTATTCGGCGCCTTCTTCGTAGTTGACCACGAAGTTGAGGGCGATCCGGGCATTGCCCGGCCAATGGGGATGCGGCGGTTCGGCGCCATAGCCAAGAAGGTCGCGCTGAGAATCTTCACCCATTACCCTATTCCCCGGGAAGGCAGTCCTGCCGAAACCGTACTACGGGCATCGGGGGCACACTATCGCAGTTGAGACAGATGCTGTCACCCACGTTGCCGCGGCAATGGTTGAGCCGAATGGGGATAGAAGGCCCATTCGATAAGATTTTTGCCTCCCAGTTCTCTTTTCAGAGTGAAGGAGGCCGGTGGCGTCTAGCCTGAAAAGGACCGCTTGAAAATGAACGATTCAGGCGGCGTCTTGGGCGAGATAAGCAGCCAGGAGTTGCGCGGCGAGGCCGAAATCCTCGATTTCCATCGCCTCATCCGGATTGTGGCTGCCATTGCTGTTGCGGATGAAAATCATGCCGGATGGAATGCCGAAAGTGGCGAAGACCGCGGCGTCATGCCCGGCACCGCTGGCCATTTCGAGCGTGGGAATCTGGAGATCACCCGCCAGCGCGTTCAGCCTTTGGCGGATTTTGCTGTTCATGACCGCGGGATAACTATATCGGGCCTCGCCCAGGTCGAAGCGAACCTTGTGCTGCTTGCCGATTTCTTCGGCAAAGCGGCCGGCGGCGTCGCTCGCGGCGCGCATCACGGATTCCTCGAGACCGCGGAAATCCAGAACGAAGCGTGTTTCGCCGGAGACCTTGCTCGGCCCCGCATTCGCCGGATCGGTGCTGAGCTGACCGACGGTGAAGACGAGATCGGCACCGCTCTTCTCGAGATCGAGCCAGGTCTTGCCGAGCCGATGGAGGAGTTCCACAGTGGCCGCCACCGCGTCCTGGCGCACGCTGCGCGGCGCGGCGCCAGAATGGGCGTAGACGCCGAAGCAACGCGCATCCGCGTGCCGCAGGCAGCCGCGGATCCCGGTGACGACACCCACCGGGACCTTGGCCTGTTCGAGGACCGGTCCCTGTTCGATATGGACCTCGAGATAGGCGGCGACATTCTCGGGCTTCAGAAAGGCGTCGCCGCGGCGCAGCGCCGCGACATCGCCGCCGACCTCGGCCAAGTGATCCGCCAGCGACCGCTTTGTATCCGAGCGCGGGGTCGCCAATGCTTCCTCGGTGAGCTTCCCGAAAGCGGCATGGGAGCCGATATAGGAGCTGTTGAACCAGGCCGCTTCCTCGGCGCGGATCGCCATGACGGTGATGTCGCGCTCCGGAATGATGCCCTGGGCTCGCAACCCGGCAACGGCCGCGAGGCCGGCGACGACACCGGCCGCGCCGTCATAATTGCCACCCTGGGGCACCGAATCCATGTGCGAACCGATCACGATGCGCGGCAGGTCGCGGCGCCGGCCCGGCAGGGTCATATAGAGGTTCAACGCGGCATCGGTGGCCACTTCCAGGCCCAGATTCCGCGCCATGCGGCTCGCGAGTTCATGGGCGAAGTTCTCGCCCTCGCCGTAGGTGGCTCTTGTGATGCCGCGACCGACACGCGTCTTCTGCCCCAATTCCTGGAACATGGTGCGCGCGAGATCGAGGTCCGGGTTGGGCGCTGATTTCAGGATCGTCATGACGTTACGGCCTCCTTCGGCTTCGCAGGTGACGGCAGGTCGCGGAAGGCCTCCAGCACGACTTGCATCTCGTCCCGGCTTCCCAGGGTGATGCGCAGACATTCATGAAGTCCATAGGTCGCCATGGACCGCGCGGCGATGCCACGCGTCTTCAGAAACGCATTCGCCGCCGCGGCGGCTTCAGCGCCGGGGAAGGAAAGCAGCACGAAATTGCCGTGGCTCTCCTGCGGCGCCAGCCCCATGTACCGGAGCTCCTTGCTGAACCACGCTCTCAGCTCGGCATTCTCGGCGCACGCCGCCGCGATATGCGCGCGATCCCCGATCGCCGCCACTGCTGCGGCTATCCCGACCGTGCTGACATTGTTGGGATGGCGCATGCGATTGATGATCTCGGCGATCGCGGGCGGGAAGTAGCCCCAGCCGACCCGCAGCCCGGCCAAACCATGAATCTTGGAGAAGGTCCGCATCATCACGGTGTTCGAGGCTGCTTCGACGAGCTCGACGCCCGGGTCGTAGCCGGCCTCGGTCACATATTCCGCATAGGCGGCGTCGATCACCAGGATGATGTCGCTGCGCAAAGACGCCCGCAGCCTCCCGATCTCTTCCTGGGAGAGTAGGCTGCCGGTCGGGTTGTTGGGATTGGCCACGAAAACCATCCGCGTCCGTGGCCCCACCCGCGCCAGGATGGCGTCGATATCGGTACGGAAATTCCGCTCCTGCGCCAGCACGAAACGCGCTCCGACCAGCTCGGCCACGGTCCGGAAGAAGACATAGCCATATTCGCTGATCACGATCTCGTCTTCGGGCGCGAGATAGGCCTGCGCGATCAATGCCAGCAATTCCATGGAGCCCGAGCCGCAGACGATCCGGTCGGCATCCAGTTTCTCCGCGGCGGCGATAGCACGACGCAGGGTGACGGCATCGCTCTCCGGATAGCGGTTGATGCGCGTCATCGCGGCGCGCATCGCCTCCAGCGCCGCCGGCCCGGGTGGCGTCGCGTTCTCGTTCTGCGCCAGATGGATGGCGCGTAGATGGCTGGGCAAGGCAAGATCGGCGAGCACGTAAGGCGCCAGCGAGAGGATGTGCGCTCGCGGGGCCGGCGGCTGACCAGTGGTTATGCCATCAGTCACGGTTGGCACGAAAGCTCCAGCACCGGGGTGAAATCGCTGTTCGGCTCGGCGAGACGGCGGACCGCATCGGCCAGAGCCTGGGCGCGCGCCGCGCCGATCGCGGGGGCGGCGTAATCATGAAACTTGGCGAGGATCTCGTCCTCGCGCAGCGGGTTTTCCGGCCCGCCGCGCGCATTGTGCTCGCCGGAAGCGATGCGGCGGCCGTCCTTCATGGTCAGCACCACGTCGCCCAAGCGATCCGCGGGGAAACGGGCGCTGTAGTCCTTCGATTCCAGGACGGTCGTAGCGGCCACCAGCCGCGCCGTCTCCGGATCGGTGAGGCCGGCACCGGTGATCTCGCCGACGCCGAGCCGGCCCTTTGCCAAGACCGCGGCGACCGGAAAGGAAACCGCATATTGTGCGACGGCGGTGGTCGCCGGCAGCTCCCGATAGAGTCGCGTCGCCTCATGGAAAGCGCTCACTTCGATGGCGGCGATGTCTTCGCCGCGCAGGTTGTGCTCCGCGCGCAGACGAAGCGCGGCATCGACCAAGGCATGCGCCCAGCGGCAAACCGGATAGGGTTTTATGTAATGCCGGTCCACGACCCAGGACTCGCCGAGATCGTGCCAGATATCGGCGACATCGGCCGCCTCGACGGTGATCGCCGGGGCGCCGGTGAAGCCGCGCTCCGCCATGAAGACCGCCGTGGCGCCAGCCAGAGCGCCCCAGGCCGATCCGTCGTGCAGCATGGTCGGGATGTCGATCACCCGCATCATCTGGCTGCGGGGCCCGTGATATTCCGCGATGCCAAGGGCTTCGCGAAGCTGGTCCGGGCTGAGTTTCCGAAGCCGCGCACCCACGGCCGCGACGCCGAGTGCGTTCCAGGCGCCGGAGGTGTGGTAATCCGTGACCGTCCGGTGCAGCGCAATGCCGGCGCGCGCACCGATTTCATAGCCGGCGACCAGCGCCGCGATGGCCTCGCCGCCAGTCAGCGACGGCATGCCTTGCGCGAAGGTCATCAGGGCCGGGACAATGACGACGCCGAGATGCCCCTTAGTCGGGTTATAGCCGTCATGGGCATCGAGATTGTCGGTCTGCGCCGCGGCGGCAAAGGCGGCACCGGCGATGCTCACAGGACGTCCGTCGAACAGCATCCGCGCGGAGGGCCCGCCGGGGCGTGCGGAATAGAGATCGAGTGCCGTCTCCCGCGCGATGACGGCGGCGTCCATCTCGCGTGCCGCAGCAGCAACCCCCAGGGTATCCAGCAGCAGCAGGCCGGCGAAGTGACGGACTTCGGCTGGGATGCGCGCGGGATCGAGCGCGAATACCATGCTCCGAACGCGATCGAATGCCGTCGGCGAGAGAGTGTTCATGGCCCTATCGGTCTCTCCGGAAAAGACCAGCCATCATAACCGATGGCCGCCGCGACGTTGCCCCCCGGGTGGCCGGCATTGTTGTGCATGGGACGGAACGTCCAATCCGCACGTCAATAGCCTTTCCCGGGATCGACCACGTTTTCCAGCGGCGTGCCCAGGCGCCAGCGGTCCAGATTGTCGCAAAACATCTCCATCGCGCGGCGGTCCCAACCGTCATAAACGCTGGAGCAATGCGGGGTAATGATGACGTTCTCCATCCCCCACAAAGGATTGTCCGCCGGCAACGGCTCCTTTTCGAAGACATCCAGCACGGCGCCCTTGATCCGCCCGGATTCGAGGGCTTCGATCAAATCCGCCTGCCGCACGATGCCGCCGCGTGAGACATCGACAAAAACCGCGCCTGGCTTCATCGCCTGAAACGCGGCCGTACCCATCAAGCCGCGCGTCGCCTGTGTGAGCGGCAGGCAGACGGTCACGCAGTCGGCGACGCTCAGGACATCGTGAAGCCGTTCGACGGGCTCGACCCGGTCCACGCCGGCCGTTGCCGCCGGACGCGCCCGGATGCCGACGACCTCCATGCCGATGGCCTTCGCCAATTTGGCGACGGCCTGGCCGGTCTTGCCAAGGCCGAGGATGGCCATGGTCTTGCCGCGCACCGACGATACGGAGCCGGAAACCCAGGTTCGATTCCGCTGATGCGCGGCGAAATCGCCGAAGCCCAAAGCGAAATGCAGGACGCCGCCGATGACATACTGCGCCATCACATCGGCCGCCACCCCCGCGGCATTGGTCACCATGAGCCGCCCGGTATCCCACGGCGCCAAGTGGTCCGTTCCGGAACCGCCGATGGACACCCATTGCAGAGAGCCGGCACCGAGGATTTCCGTGCGAGGAAATCCCGGCGTGCCGGCGAAGCGGATGCTGAAAAGCACCTCCGGCTGCGTGCGATCCAGCATCTCCGGAAGCGATTTGTAATCCGTGCAGCAGGTGATCGCCGCTTCGGGATGCCGCTGGCGCAAGACATCGAGGACAAGTTCGGGTTTGTCGTAATGCACGATCAGCTTCATGGAAATTCCCGCCCGGTCATCCGCCGGCAATGGTTAAGTGTTCAATCGGTCGTCGCGCGGCGAGACCCCGAAGCGCTGCCTATAGCATTTCGTGAAGTGCGAATGCGTCGTGAATCCGGTGGCCACCGCGATCTCCAGGATCGGGGTGATCGTATTCATCAGCATAAGGCGCGCGTGGCGGAGCCGGAGGTCGCGATAATATTCGCGCGGTGACATATGGGTATGATGCCGGAACAGGCGATGGAGCTGGCGTCGCGTCAGTCCTGCACGATCGGCAAGCTCGTTGACCGCCAGCGGCGTGTCCAGATTGCCTTCCATGGCCGCGATGGCGGCCGCCAGTTTCTGCGAGCGGTGCAGGACCGCTACGCGATAGGCCCGTGCCTGCTCGTCGACCGCCGAACGGATGCGATCGACCTGCAACTCCTCGGCAATTCCGATCGCGAGGCCCGGCCCGTGTTCCTCCGAAACGATATGCAGAAACATGTCGAGGGTCGCGGTGGCGCCAGAGCAGCTATAGCGGTCGCGATCGATGACATAGAGATTGTTCCGAAGCTCGATGTCGGGGAAGTCGGTGGCAAAGCTGGCGGCATTCTCCCAGTGGATCGTGCAGGCATAGCCGTCGAGCAGGCCCGCGCGCGCAAGCACATAGGCGCCGGTGGTGACGGCACCAAGTCGCACGCCGCGCCGTGCCGAACTCCGCAACCACTTGAAAACCGTGGGGTCCTTGAATCTTTCCGGATTGAACCCGCCGCAGACGAATATGGAATCGAGGGTCACGCTCGGATCCGGGATCCGTTCCGCGTTCAGCACCAGCCCGTTGCTAGCGCGCACCGACTCGCCAGTGGGGGAAAAAGTGTGCCAGACATAGAGTTCCTTGCGGGACAGCCGGTTGGCATGCCGCATCACGTCGATCGCTGCAATGACGCCCAGCAGGGAGAAATTGGGCAGCAGAAGCAGGCCGGTCTGGATCGGCTTGCCTTCTCCGCCCAAAGGCCTGCGCAATGTCCTTGCCTGGTCCGTCGCCATCACGCTATCCAAAGTCCTCGCTTCGCCAAAGACAAGCAATGTCCCATACGCAACAGCCAGCATATAGCGGGCACCCTATATTGGTCCATCATTTGCTTTCCGAAGAGCGCTTCCTGATGGACGAA
>DASYDA010000542.1:0-3680 GCA_036499865.1 Dongiaceae bacterium
CTTCGACTGGCTGCCGGAAACCTGCGCCTATCGGCAGCTGAGTGAAGGCAAGGATCTCGAATGGTGGCATCCCCTGGTTTCCGGCGATCCTCGAACCGTCCACCAGGCGGGGATCTCCGTGCGGGGCCAAGCTATTCCCGAAGGCAAGGCCGGCGATCCTGAAGATCACATCATTCACTGGATCAAATAGCAGCCGGCGGACATTCTCTCGGACATGATCAGCTTCCCCGAATTCAGCTTCGCCCTGCAGGGTCTTGCGCGCTTGGCGCGATTTGACGCCGGCTTCTCCAGCTTCTTCGATCTTTCGCAGCAGGGCGCGCGGCGCTCGTTCTGGCTCGCGGTGCCGTTCCTGCCCTTTTTTCTGGTGCTGGAATTGCTGAACGCCCGATTTCCGGCGGGCACCGACATAGTTCGCGTGTACAGCGGAGAGATCATAGGATACGCGCTTTCCTGGATCGCGTTTCCTCTAACTCTGCTGCTGGGCGCCCGATTGCTGGACCGCGGCCCGCGAATTTTCGCAACGATCGTGGTCTACAACTGGCTGTGGGTGTTGGCCGTTGCGCTGTATCTGCCGATCACGATCGCGCAATATCTGGGTCTTGACGCCGGAATCGCCGCCATCCTGCATCTGTGCGTGCTTGCCTTTACCCTGGCCTGCGAATGGTTTGCCTTCCGGCGTCTGCTGGATGTCGGTATTCAAATGACCGTCGCCCTCGTCGTCGTGGATTTCGCCGAGGGCCAGATCATTTTAAATCTCATGGCGCTGGTGGAGCGAGGGCCGCTGTTCTGAGCCGTCACGCGGCCGCAGCGGCGCGCTCCCCCGCCTTCATGCGAAGCACGCGGAGCCGGCTCTCGACATCCTCTTTGTTGAGATAAGCACCCGCGAGGCGGCGATAGCCCTGATAGGCGTCGCGCGCATGCAGCAGGCGCCAGTTGTCGAACAGCACCAGCGAGCCGGGTGTCAGGCGGCGGCGGTATTGCAGGCCGCGATCGTTGGCGAGGCGAGAGAATTCGCCATAGGCGCGGTAGAAGGCGGCAAGCTCGGTTTCCGGCAGATAGATCGGCGCGCGGTCAAGATTGTTGAAGCTGACCTGCACCAGCTTTCCCGATGAATCGAGGCGGAACAGCGGCCGCTTCGCCATCAGGTGGATGCCCTTCTCGTGGTCGATGTACTGTCCGGTCACTTCGACCTCGGTCAGGATGCGATAGAGATCCGGCGTCTCCGCCGCCATGATCTCGGCGACCTTGAAGCCATCGACCAGCACGCTGTCGCCGCCGACCGCGTCGAGGCCGAGGCAATGGAACATTTGATAGCCGGGCGCATCGAAGCTGTAGGTCCCGTCGGTATGCGGGCCGATCGCCATCGACGTATAGGCCGTGTCCTTGTGCTCCATGTTGGCGGTGAAGTCGTAATAGCCGCCGAAAATGGTCTCGCGGATATAGGCGGCGCGCTTTGCCACCGCCTGGGTCGCCTCCGGCGTGGCAGGCACGCCCTCGACGAAGGCGAAACCGTAGCGCTCGATCTTCTCCAGCCACTCCTTGAGGCCGGCATCATCGCCTGCCATCACGGCGTCATAGGCGACCTTCGGCACTTCCGCCGAAATCCGGGCATCGTCCCAAACGATCTGCGGCGCCTCGACGGCGGACCGCACCCGCGTCGCGCCGCGCAGCCAGGCGGCGTCGAAGGCGCTCACATGGCCATCCTGCCACTCGATCTCGAATTCCGGCGCATTGGCGGCGACATCGATCCGGTGGACCGCAAGGCCATCGGCCATGGAGAAGGTGTCGCTCAGCCGCTGCCGCGTTTCGGGATGCAGACATTGCGGACAGGGGCAATGATCGCGCAGCCAGAAGAACGGCGCCGTCGAGGTCGAGCCGTCTTCCCAATACAACACCACCGAACTTCCCGAGATCGTTGCACCATGCGGCATCGCCTGCTCCGTTAACGAATATCCACGTTGGCTCTTTATTATACATTCGTACAACAAGAGACAAGCGGTTATTTTACGAGCGTAAAATTAGGAGATCGCCATATCCGCCTCGCCCAAATTCACCCGGGACCTGCCGGAAGCCCGCCGCCAGCAGTTGATCGAGGCGACGGCGCGCTGCCTGGCGAAGTTCGGCCTCGCCGGCACCTCGGTACGGCAGGTCGCCGCGGAAGCCGGGGTATCGCCCGGGCTGGTGCGGCATCATTTCGAAGGCATGCAGGATCTCGTCGCCGAGACCTATCGCGCGACCGGCAAACAGGTGGCCGCCGTGCTGGGCGAGGCGATGGCGGCGGCCGGGCCCTCCGCAGAAGCGCGGCTCCGGGCTTTCATCGATGCCAGCTTCCGCCCACCGCTGCTCGACCCCGACCTGCTCTCGGTCTGGCTGACGTTCTGGAGCCTCACCCGCACCGATCCCGCGATCCATGCGATTCACGGCAAGGTCTATGCCGAATATCGGCGCGACCTCGAACAGATGATCAAAGCGCTGGCCGGTGAATGGAACGCCGCGATCGAAATTCGCGCCGCGACGCTCGCTTTCACCGCATTGCTCGACGGCCTATGGCTGGAACATTGCCTCGACCCCACCACCTTCACCGCCGTCGAAGCCGCCGCCATCGTTCATCGCTGGGTCGATGGGTTGAGGGCAAGCAAAGCCTAACGCGAGAAGCGGCGAAGCAGCGCATAGGTCACCAAGGTCGCCGCGCATTGCAGCACCATCGCCCGGCCGAAACCGGTCAGCACCGCCGCGGCCGTGACCGCACCGACGCCTTCCGATGGGCCGAACAAGGCCAGCCCCATCAGCGCGACCCCGAAGGCGCCGCCCAGTTGCTGCATGGTGCTGATGGCGCCGGCCGCCATTCCGGCATGAGTCTCGGGGAGCATGCCGAGGATCACGTTCAAGAGCGGCGTCAGGATCAGCCCCTGCGCGATTCCGGCAACGAGCAAAGCGGGCATCAAAGCGAGGATCGCCGGATGATCGGCCGCGTCATACATCAGCAGCAGCAGCGCGCCGTAACCCAGGACATTGAGGATGCCGCCCCAGCGCAGGACCGCCGTCCCGTGCCGTCGCGTCAGTTTCGGCGCCAGCAGCGAAGCCGTCGCGAAGGCCACCGAGATCGGCGTGAAGATCAGTGCCGCCTCCAGCGGCGTCTTCCCGTAGCCGAACTGCAGCAGCACGGCGAGCGACATGTAGAACGAGTTCATCGTGACGTAAAAGACCAGCACCAGCAGGATGCCGGTGACGAAATACGGCACCCGGAACAGCCGGATCGAAAGCAAGGGCATCTGTCCGTTCTGTTCGAACCGGCTCTCATGCCAGACGAACAGCCCTAGGACCAGAACGGCGACCGCGGCCAGACCGAGAGCATCGCCGCCGCCGAGATTGCGCAGCCCGATCAGCGCGCCGAGCAGGCAGGCCAGGCCAAGAGTCGAGAGAACGACGCCGATCGGATCGAGGCGCGCAGCCGCAACCGCCCGCGATTCCTCCAGAAACTTCAAGCCCAGGAGAATGGCGGCGATACCGATCGGCAGATTGACCAGGAAGACCAGCCGCCAGCCGAGGCCGAGGACGTCGCCGCCGATCAGCGCGCCGCCGATCAACTGGCCCGAGGCCGCGGCGACGCCGATGACCAGGCCCATGATCCCGAAGGCACGCCGGCGCTCCTCGCCGTCGAAGCCGATGCGGATCGAGGC
>DASYDA010000543.1:0-5888 GCA_036499865.1 Dongiaceae bacterium
CGCTGCACGATCTTGGTGAAGTTGCCCGTGGCATTGTCCGGCGGCAACAGGGAGAACTCTAACCCGCTGGCCGGGGACAGGCTATCGACGTGGCCGGTCAATTTGACGTCCGGATAGCTGTCGATGGAAATCTCGACCGACTGGCCCTTGTGCATATGGCGGAGCTGGGTCTCCTTGAAATTGGCGATCACATAGGCGGCGTGCAGGGGAACCACCGCCATCAGTTGGGTGCCGGCCTGGACGAACTGGCCGATTCGCAGCGCCCGGGCGCCCACCACGCCGTCCACCGGGGCGATGATGGTGGTGTAGGAGAGGTTCAGTTCGGCCTGGTGCTGCTGGGCCAGATCGCGGTCGCGCTCGGCTTCCGCGTTCTCGCGCTCGGTCTGCAACACCCCCACCTTCTGCTGCGCCGCGATCAGGCCGGCTTGGCTGCCGCGCAAGGCGGCCGTGCTCTGGCGCAGCGTGGTTTCCGCCTGCTGGGAGCGCTGCACGGTGCCGTAGCCGTCGGTCATCAGCTTCTGGTAGCGGGCCTGGTCCTTCTGGGCGAAGGCGACCGCCGCCTGCGCCGACCCGATCTCGGCCTCAGCCTGGCCGATGACGGCCTGCTGCAGCGTCATCTGGGCGTCGATGCTGCGGATCTGGGATTCAGCGGCGGCGACATTGGCTTTCGCTTGGTCGAGCGCGGCCTGGAAGTCGCGCGCGTCGATCTTCGCCACCACGTCGCCGGCCTTGACCGTTTGGTTGTCGTCCACCAGCACCTCGGCGATATAGCCGGAGACCTTCGGGGCGACCATGGTGAAGTCCGCCTTCACATAGGCGTCGTCGGTGGATTCCTCGAAACGGCCGACCCGCCAGTATTCCTCGCCGTAATAGGTGCCGGCTGCCAGGGCCAGCAGAGCGACGGCGCCCAGGATCACCTGGCGCTTGCCGATCTTGCGGGCGGATTTTGCGGGGGCTGGCGGCAAGACGGGAGCTTCGGCGACGGTGGCGGTCAGCTTGGCTTCGGCGGGGGCGATGGCGTTCATGAGAAGTCTCCCTAGTTCGCGTCCCGGCTTCCGGTGCGGCGGATTGGCCGGTTGATCACTGCGATGGGAAAAACATGTGCCCGGCCGCGGTTTTTGATAATCGCGGTTCTTTTGGTAGGATCATCCTGTCCCGGTTGATAATCGGGGACCATGATCGGGGATCGGATGGACCGCCTAACCAGCCTAACGACTTTTGCGCAAGTCGTTGAAAGTGGTGGATTTTCTGCCGCCGCGCGACGGTTGAACATGTCCACGACCATGGTCAGCAACCACATCCAGGCGCTGGAGGATCGGCTGGGGGCACGGCTCTTGAACCGGACCACCCGCAAGATCAGCCTGACCGACGTCGGCGCCGGCTATTACGAGCGCTGCGCGCGCATCCTGGCCGAGCTCGAGGAGGCGGACGGCATGGCCGGCGCCCTGCAATCGACGCCGCGCGGGGTGCTGAAGGTCTATACCAATACCCATATCCTGCGCTTCGTCGCGCCGATCATCTCGGAATATTGTGGGCTCTATCCGACGGTGACGGTCGATGTCTCCATGGGCGAGCGGTCGGTCGATCAGGTGGAGGAGCGGATCGACGTCGTCATCCGCGCCACGCCGGCGCCGGATTCGAGCCTGATCGCCAAGCGGCTCACCAAGTGGCGTCATATCCTCTGCTGCTCGCCCCGTTATCTCGAAACGCTGGGCATGCCAGAGACGCTGGGCGAGTTGGCGCGGCGGAATTGCATGCGCTACGCGCTCTATCCCTTCGGCAATGAGTGGCGCTTCATCGGGCCGGATGGGAAGGCGGCGGGCGTCACCGTTTCGGGCAATCTCGTCAGCAACAGCGCCGAGGCCCTGCGCCAGACCGCGCTCGACGGCCATGCGATCTTCCTCGCGCCGGATTTCTACGTGTTCGAGGATATCGCGGCGGGGCGGCTGGTGCCGGTCCTGCCGCAGTACCAGACGATCGAATTCGCCGTGAATGCGATCTACCCGAACCGCGAGAACCTGCCCGCCAAGGTGCGCACTTTCATCGATCTCCTCGCCGAGCGGATCAGCGAACATTGGGCCGTCATCGGCGAGAGCCTCCGCGTCGCGCCGCGTTAGGCTATTTCAGCGAATAGAGCGGTTGCGGTTCTTCGAATCCTTTCATGGGGTACTTGCCGATGCCGACCACGGCATCGCGCTCGATATGGGTTGCAAAGCGTTCCGACATCAGCAGGCTGTGCTCGGTCGGGCCGCAGAGGCCCTGGATGCGGCTGACGAGGTTGACATCGGGTCCGATCAGCGTGAAGTCCAGCCGGGAGCCTGAGCCGATATTGCCATAACTCACCTTGCCGTAATGGAGTGCGATGGAGGTCGTGAGCTTGGGATCGGCCGTATCGGCTTCCAGACGCTGCAAGGCCAGCCGCGCGCCATTGAGCGCCGCGGCGCAGCAGGCTTCGGCGCTTTCGTTGTGGAAGAAGGCGAGTGCGGCGTCGCCCATGAATTTCAGCACCTCGCCGCCGTTTTCTGCGATCGCCGGAAGCATGCGGTCGAAATACCGATCCAGCACCTTCAAGACCTCCGCCGCGGGGAGGTGGTTCGAGAGGGTCGTGAAATTGTGGAGATCGCAGAGCACAAGCGCGGCTTCCAGGGATTCCACCTGGCCGCGGCGAATCCGGCCGGCGAGGATCCGCTGCGCCGTGCCCGTGCCGACATAGGTATCGAGCAAAGCAAGCTCGGTGCTCCTGAGGGCGCGCAATTCGCTGACACTGCGCAAGGCGGGCTGGATGCGCTCCAGCATGGCGACATGTTGCGCGCTGAAGCCGCGGGGGCTGGCGGTGGCGAAGCATACTGCGCTTACGGGACCGTCCGCCGTGGTCAGCGGCACCATGATGAACTGCCTGAGACGTCTTCCGCGGAAGACGTCGATATCCACCCAAGCCGGATGCTCCGCCTCTCCGATGCTGACGGTGGCGGCTTGCCGGTTCTGCATCACGTGCCAGAGGGGGCTGTCGACGAAAGTCGGCATGACCGCAATGCCATGGGCACGGTCGCGGATCTCGATCGGCTCGTTGGGTGCCCAGGCGATGGTGCGGCCGAGAATCTCCGGATGCAGGGTGCGGAGATGCAAGGTCAACCGATCGAGCGGCAGATTGGCCGCCTTCAAGTGGCGGCCGAGGCCGGCCACCAGCCCCGCATCGTCCAATTCATGGGTCTCATTGCTCACCAGCCACTCGATCAGACCCAATGCTCCCGCGGGAGCTCCGGGGGGCGCGGCGTGGGAAATGGCTGGGTTTGTCATGTCATTGACCCGGACTGGTGAGCGTTGCGCCGTCATCGGCAACGAAGATGGCCAGAAGCGAAGCTGGCTCGGTGGCGCTGGCATTCTCGCTGATGCTGTGCGTGCTTCCCGGCGGCTCGAAGAAAGCCTCGCCGGCCTTGTAGATCTTCGCCGGCCCGGTCGCGGAATTCTCCGAGCGGATTTCGCCGCTGAGCACGAAAGCGAAAACGCTGCCGGCGTGATGGTGTTCCGGCGACTTCTCGCCGGGGCCGTATTTGACCACGACCGCGGTTAAGGACTTGCCCGGCACATTGGGGAGTTGGGTGGAGAACACCAGATGCTCGGGGCCTTCCTGCGCCGTCGCCTTGTAAACGGCGCCGAAGGCGGCGATCGAACCGATCATGGCGGCGGCGACAATGCGTGAGCGCCCGAAGGTTTTGAAAAGGGAAGTCATCGCAATCTCCTTGGATAGGCACCGGTTGAAGCTCAGGCTGCGGCCTTGGCCCGCGGATGCTGGGAACGGACGCCGATCGCGATCCGGTTCCAGGTGTTGATGACGCCGATCAGCACGGTGAGGTTGGCGGTCTCCGTCTCATTGAAATGCTTGCGCAATTCTTCATAAACGTCGTCCGGCGCATGGGTTTCGCTGATCAGGGTCAGGGCTTCGGTCCAGGCGAGAGCGGCGCGTTCCCTCTCGGTGTAGAGCGAGGATTCCTGCCAGGCGTTCAGCAGATAGAGCCGTTCCTCGGTCTCACCATGGGCGCGGGCGTCTTTGGTGTGCATGTGGATGCAGAAGGCGCAGCCGTTGATCTGCGAGGCGCGGGTCTTCACCAGCTCGATCAGGCTGGGCTCGAGCCCCGAAGCGGCGATCTGCGGTTCGATGGCGGCCACCAGTTTCATGGTCTCGGGGGCGGCCGCGTAGGGGTTCAAACGGGCTTTCATCATAGGCTCCTAGGTTGGCGTTTCGAATGCGGCAAAGATGCCTGCGCGAGCTGGATTTGATAATCCGTGCGGTATCGAAATAATTATCCCGCCGCCCGGGATAATCCGGATCAGCGATCCCAGTAAGGCGGATCGCCGAAGGCCTTGCGCAGATGGTCGGCCAAAGCGCGCAGCTTCGTCGAGGGCTGCCGGCCTTCGGCATGGGCGATGTAGATGAATTCCGGCTCGGCGGAGGCGCCGATATCGAGCACGCGCAGCGCGCTGGATTTGACGGCTTCGTTGGCGATGAAGCTCGGCAAGAGCGCGATGCCGAGCCCGGCAATGGCGGCGTCGCGGATCAGGTCGCCGTTATTGACGCGCAGCCCGATCTTGCTGCGCACGGTGACGGCGCGTTTCTGTCGCGTGAACCGCCAATCCGCCGCGCCGCGATTGGTGTAGAAGATGCCGCGATGCACCTCGAGGTCTTCGATCGCTTTCGGCGCGCCATATATTTCGAGATAAGCGGGCGAGGCGACCAGCACGCGGCGGCTCGGCGCCAGCTTCCAGGCGATCAGGCGCGAATCCTCGATGGCTCCGTTGCGGATGACGGCGTCGAAACCATCCGCCGCCGCATCGGCGCGGCGATCGTCGAGATCCAGCGTCAGCTCGATATCGGGATTCATCGTGAGAAATGGATAGACCGCCGGCCCGAGATGCAGCCGGCCGAAAGTCACTGGCGCCGATAGCCGCAGCGGCCCCGCGAGCTTGCCGCGCCGTTCCGCCATATCGGCGACGGTATCCTCGATATCCGCGGCGATCCGAACCGCGCGTTCGAGAAAAGCGGCGCCGTCTTCGGTCAGGGTCAGCTTTCGCGTGGTGCGGTGGATCAGGCTGGTCCCGAGCGTTCTCTCCAATTCCATCAGCCGGTCGCTGATCACCGATTTCGCCAGATTGAGGCGCCGAGCCGCTTCGCTCAGCGATCCCGCCTCGGCGACCTTGACGAAGGTGACAATGCCATCAAGTTTCATTGTTCGGATATTCCGGAATCCAGAACCAGGATTTGGACACTAATCCGAACACTGCTGCATGGCCATACTCCTTTCATCGGCAGCCGCGATATCCGAATGGATCACCGGAACACGCCGGCAAGTGATTGACAAAGAGGAGAAATTTTCCATGGGCCGTTTGCAGAACAAAGTCGCCATCATCGCGGGCGCCAGCGCCGGGATCGGCCGGGCGACCGCGAAACTCTTCGCCAAGGAGGGCGCCAAACTTGTTGTTGGCGGTCGCCGCGATGTCGAACTCGAGAACCTCGTCGCGGAGATCAAGGTCGAAGGGGGAGAGGCGGTCTATAAATCCGGCGATGTCCGCTCCGAGGATTATGCGCGTGCTCTGGTGGCGCTCGCCTTGCAGAAATTCGGCAAGCTCGACATCGCCTTCAACAATGCCGGCACGCTGACCGGCAGCGGTCCCAGCACCGAGGTTTCTCTGGCCGATTGGAACGACGCCATCGCCACCAATCTCACCGGCTCGTTCCTGGGCGCCAAGCACCAGATCCCGGCCATGGAGAAGAATGGCGGCGGGTCGGTTATCTTCACCTCGACCTTCGTCGGCTACAGTTTCGCCTTTCCGGGCGTCGCCGCCTATGCCGCCAGCAAATCGGGGCTGATCGGGCTCACCCAGGCTTTGGC
>DASYDA010000544.1:0-12109 GCA_036499865.1 Dongiaceae bacterium
CGCGGCTTCTCCACGGGAGACAAGGCGCCTCGGCGTCCTTCGCCGAAAAACCGCATGCCGGTTCAGTGCGCCAGGATCTGGCTCAGGAACAGCTTGGTGCGCTCGGATTTCGGCTGGTTGAAGAACTCCTCGGGTTCGTTCTGCTCGATGATTTCGCCGCGATCCATGAAGATCACTCGGTTCGCCACCGTCCGCGCGAAGCCCATCTCGTGGGTGACGCAGATCATGGTCATGCCGCTGCGCGCGAGTTCGATCATCACGTCCAGCACTTCCTTGATCATTTCCGGATCGAGCGCCGAAGTGGGCTCGTCGAACAGCATCACCTTCGGATTCATGCAGAGCGACCGTGCGATGGCGACGCGCTGCTGCTGGCCGCCGGAAAGCTGGCCCGGATATTTGCTCGCCTGCTCCGGGATCTTCACCCGCTTCAGGTATTGCATCGCCACATCCTCGGCTTCCTTCTTGGGAACCTTCCTTACCCAGATCGGCGCCAAGGTGAGGTTTTCGAGAACCGTGAGATGTGGAAAGAGATTGAAATGCTGGAACACCATGCCGACTTCGCGCCGAACCTGCTCGATCTTCTTCAGGTCGCGCGTCAGTTCGACGCCATCGACGGTGATCCGACCCTTCTGATGCTCCTCCAGCCGGTTGATGCAGCGGATCATCGTGGATTTGCCGGAGCCCGACGGGCCACAGATGACGATCCGCTCGCCGTGATAGACGGTGAGGTTGATGTCCTTGAGGACATGGAACTGGCCATACCACTTGTTGACGCCGGAGAGCTCGATCATCGGCTCGTTCGACGTCGTTGATTGTGGGGCAGCTTGCTGCGCGGTTTGCACGGCCATTCGTCTCTCCGTCAGCGTTTCTTATGTCCGGTATGGAGCTTCTTTTCGAGATACATGCTGTAGCGCGACATCCCGAAACAGCAGACCCAATAGACAAGCGCACAGAACACATAGCCGGTCATTTCGGTGCCGATCCAATTGGCATCCTTGAAGCCAGCTTTCACCATGTTGAGGAAGTCATAAAGGCCGACCATGGAGACCAATGTGGTGTCCATGAAGAGGCCGATGAAGGAATTCACCAGGCCTGGAATCGAGATCCGCAGCGCCTGCGGCAGGATGATCAGCCGCATCATTTGCCAATAGCCGAGCCCCATCGCCATGGCGCCTTCGTACTGGCCCTTCGGGATCGCCTGCAGGCCGCCGCGCACCACCTCCGCCACATAAGCCGCGGAGAACAGGATCACGCCGATCAGCACGCGCAGCAGGATGTTGAACTCGGTTCCCGGCGGCAGGAACAGCGGCAGCATGACATTTGCCATGAACAACACGCTGATCAGCGGCACGCCACGCACGAATTCGATGAAGCCGACCGACAGCATCTGGACGATCGGCAGCGTGGAGCGGCGACCCATCGCCAGCAACACGCCGAGCGGCAGCGAGGCGATGATCCCGACCACGCCCAGGATCAGCGTCATCATTAAACCGCCCCAGTTCTGCGTGGGAACGACCTCCAGGCCGAAGCCGCCGTACAAAAGCCAGAAAGCGATGAGCGGATAGATCAAGAAGAAGAAGATCGCCATCGGCCGCTTCGGCTTCGTCCGTTCCGAAAGCAGCCAATAGACCGAGACGACCAGCAGCGCGAAAACGATATCCGGTCGCCACCTTTGCGCCGCCGGATAGAAACCGTAGACGAACTGCCCGAAGCGCGCTTCCACGAAGAGCCAGCAGGCCCCACCTTGGGCGCAATCGGTGAATTTCGGCGAACGCGACAGGTTCACGACATCCGGCGGGAAGCTCCAGGTCGCCTTGAAAATCAGCCAGTTCAAGGCCGGCGGCACGATGATCGCGACCAGCGCGATGCCAATCAGCGTGAGGATCGTGTTCAGCCAGCTCGAAAAGAGATTATGACGAAGCCAGCCGATGATGCCGGTCTCGCTCGCCGGCGGCGGTAGGTCCGGAAGAGTGCCGGGTTGGTAAACGGCCTGATCGGCGGCTTCGGACATCGCCATGGATCAGCGCTCCACCAGCGCGATGCGCTTGTTGTACCAATTCATGAAGAGCGAAATGACCAGGCTCACCACGAGATAGAAGGCCATCAGGATCGCTACGCATTCCACGGCACGGCCGGTCTGGTTCTGCGAGGTTCCGATAACGGCGTAGAGGTCGGGATATCCGGTCGCGCCTGCCAGGGTCGAGTTCTTCACGATGTTCAGATACTGGCTGGTGAGCGGCGGGATGATCACCCGCAAGGCCTGCGGAACCACCACGAGGCGAAGCGTCGTGCCCGGCCGAATACCGAGCGCCAAGGACGCTTCCGTCTGGCCGTGGCTGATCGCGATGATGCCACCGCGCACAATTTCGGCGATATAGGCAGCGGTATAGACCGAAAGCCCCATGAACAAGGCCACCAGCTCGGGCTGCAGGGTCAAGCCGCCTTGGAAGTTGAAGCCCTTCAAGACCGGCGCATCCCAGGAGACCGGCGATCCCGCCAGCAGATTGGCCAGGATCGGCAATAGAACGATCAGCGCGATGCCCACGCGGATAGCGGGAAACTGTTGCCCGGTGGCTTTCTGCCGCGTCTTCGCCCAACGGTGGATCGCGAAGACTGCGACGACCGCGAGGATGAAGGCCGCGAGAATGATCCAGGAACCTTCGCCGGGCACCGGCTTGGGTATGAACAGGCCGCGCACATTCAGCGCAATGCTCGGCCCGACCATGATGCTTTGTCGCACCGAAGGAAGCGCCTTGGTGATACCGACATACCAGAACAGCAATTGGACCAGCAGCGGGACGTTTCGAACCACTTCGATATAAACGGTCGCGATGCGCGCGATCAGCCAGTTCGAAGAAAGCCGCATCACACCGACCAGGAAGCCGATCAGGGTCGCGAGGACGATCGCTATCGCCGAGGCCACAAGCGTATTGATGACGCCTGTCTCGATGACGGTGAGAATGGAAGAATCGAGCGTGATCGGCAGCAGCGAGAAGCTGACTTGGAATCCCGCGGTGCCATTCAGGAAATCGAGGCTCAGCGGCACGCCCAGGCGCCGCTGGTTCTCCAGCATATTGCTGATGAGGAACCAGAAGAAGATGACGACAACCGCCGTCGTGACTACCTGCGCGACAATGCCGCGCTTCCGCTCGTCCCGCCACCAGGCGGGAACCTCGGATTGGATATTCGCCCGCTGAACTTCCGTGGCCACGTTCTCACCTCAACGTGTCGGAAACCGAAACGCCCGGCGATTGATCACCGGGCGTTTCCTCTGTTTCAGTACTCAGTTCACCGGCGGGGCGTATTGCAATCCGCCCTTGCTCCAGAGCGCATTTAGGCCGCGCTCCAGTTTCAACGGCGTGGAAGCGCCGACATTACGCTCGAAGGATTCGCCGTAATTGCCGACGGCCTTGATGACATTGACGGCCCAGTTGTCGTCGAGACCCATGCCCTTGCCGAAGCCGGGCGTGACGCCCAGCAGGCGCTGCACTTCCGCATTGGCATTGGGATTGTCGGTGCCGTTTTTGGACTTCACGTCATCGACATTCGCCTGGGTGATGCCATGCTCCTCGGCGACCAGCATCGCGAAGAACGACCAGCGGACGATATCACCCCAATTGTTGTCGCCGTGCCGGACGACCGGACCCAGCGGCTCCTTGGAGATCAGTTCCGGAAGAATGATGTTGTCATCCGGATTCTTGAGCGCGGTACGCTCGCCCGCGAGACCGGAAGCGTCGGTCGTATAGGCGTCGCAGCGGCCTTCGTCATAGGCGCCGCGGGCCTGGTCGGATTCCTTGAACTTCACCGGTTGCAGGCCGAGATTGTTGGCTTTGTCGAAATCGCCGAGATTCTTCTCGGTGGTGGTGCCTTCCTGCACGCAGACCGTGGCGCCCTTCAGTTCCAGCGCACTCTTCACGCCGGCTTCCTTACGCACCATGAAGCCCTGGCCGTCATAATAGTTGACGGCAACGAAATCGAGGCCGAGCTGGGTGTCGCGGGACAAGGTCCAGGTCGAGTTGCGCGCCAGCATATCGACTTCGCCGGATTGAAGAGCGGTGAAGCGCTGCTCGGCATTGAGCGGCTTGTAGTCCACCTTGCTCGCATCGCCGAACACGGCGGCGGCAACCGCCTTGCAGAGGTCGATGTCCAGACCGGACCACTGGCCTTGATCGTTCGGCGAACCGAAACCGGCGAGGCCGGTGTTGACGCCGCAAACCATCTTGCCGCGCTGTTTAATGGTATCCAGCGTGGATGCCGCCTGGGCGGCGGTCGAAAAACCGATAGCCAGCGCGATTCCGGCCACGGCAAAACGAAGGTAGCTCATTTCATACCCCTTCCCTGATGAAGTAGTTTTTCAGCCTCGCCCGATTGCCCACCAGCGCTCCCTGTGCGCTTTTTTCGGCAGGATTTGAGTCACCTTTAACATATCACCAACCGCTGCTACAAGTTTGTTACCTGTCTCTCGGCCGTTAATTAAATCGTGACTGGGCTTAGAAAATCATGTCGAAGCGTGGCGATTCCTACAAAGATCGTACAAAACTGACCCATTCGGGCAATCGTCCGGCGGATAATCACGGAATCGTTAATCCGCCGGTTTATCATGCCTCTACGATCCTGTTTCCCACTGTTGCCGACTTGCGCGCCGGGAGCCGCGACAAATTCACCGGCGTCTATTACGGCCGCTATGGCACGCCGACGACCTTCGCGCTGGAACAGGCAGTCGCCGATCTGGAGGGTGCCGACCGCGCCGTGGCGTTGCCTTCGGGCCTCGCTGCGGTGACCGGCGCGCTCTTCTCCTTTCTCAAAGCGGGCGACCATGTGCTGATGGTGGATAATGTATACGAGCCCAGCCGGACGCTCTGCGACCACCAACTCGCCCGGCTCGGCATTTCCACCACCTATTACGACCCGATGATCGGCGCGGATATCGCCGGCTTGATCCAGCCCAACACCCGGGTCGTGTATCTGGAGAGCCCCGGTTCCCATACATTCGAAGTGCAGGATGTGCCGGCCATCGCCGCCGCGGCACATGCCAAAGACTGCATCGTCATGATGGACAACACCTGGGCCTCGCCGCTTTTCTTCAAGCCGTTCGAGCATGGCGTCGATATCAGCATCCATGCGGCGACCAAGTATATCGTCGGTCATTCGGACGTGATGATGGGCATCATCACGATGCGGGAAGCGCATTACAAGACCGTCAAGACGCAGGTGCACGGCATGGGCTATTCCGTGGGCCCGGACGACTGCTATCTGGCCTTGCGCGGCCTGCGCACCCTGGGCGCGCGGCTGGCGCAGCATCAGCAGACGGCGCTGCAACTGGGGGAATGGCTGCAGAAGCGCCCGGAAGTCGAACGTGTGCTGCATCCCGCTTTGCCCAACACTCCCGGCCACGCGTTCTTCAAGCGCGATTTCCTGGGCTCGTCCGGCCTGTTCGGCATGGTGCTGAAGCCCTGCGCGCCGGAACGCCTGGACGCCATGCTGGACGGGATGAAGCTCTTTGCCATGGGCTTCTCCTGGGGCGGCTATGAAAGCCTAATCATCCCTTCACATCTCGCGCGCAGCGCCACGAAATGGCAGGAGGCCGGGCCTACGGTGCGCATTCACGCCGGATTGGAGGATCCCGCCGATCTCATCGCCGATCTCGAGGCGGGTTTCGCGCGGTTGCGCGGCGCGGCGGATGCATGACCACGAAGAATGCGCTCGGCGACCCGATCCGCGAGGCCCTGGACCGGCTGTCCTTCGATCGCGACGGCTTGATCCCCGCGATCGCCCAGCAGCACGACACCGGCGAAGTGTTGATGATGGCCTGGATGAACCGCGCCGCCGTCGAGGAGACGCTGGAGACCGGACGCGTCTGCTACTGGTCCCGCTCGCGCAAGAGCCTTTGGCGCAAGGGCGAGACCTCCGGCCAGACCCAGGCGCTGGTCGAGTTGCGCCTCGATTGCGACAATGACTGCCTTCTGCTGCTGGTGGATCAGACAGGCGTTGCCTGTCACACCGGCCGGCGAAGCTGCTTCTTCACCGCCCTGCGCGATGGTGTGCCGCAGACCATTTCGGATGTCGTGGTCGATCCAGCGAAACTCTACGGAGCCTGAAGCGGTGTCGCTGTCGCCCTTCGAGATCGAAGCGATGCTGCTTTCGCTGCGGGTCGGGTTCTGGAGCACCCTGGGCGCCCTCCCCCTCGCCGTGTTCCTCGGCTGGCTGCTCGCGCGCTGCAATTTCACCGGCAAGACCGTGCTCGACGCCGCGCTGCATCTGCCGCTGGTCCTGCCCCCGGTGTCGCTCGGTTTCATCCTGCTCATCCTGTTCGGCCGGCATGGCTGGATCGGCAAGCCGATGGCGGACTGGTTCGGCATTTCCGTCATGTTCAAGTGGCAGGGCGCCGCCATCGCCTCGGCCGTCATGGCGATGCCGCTCATGGTGGGCGCCATCCGGCTTTCCATGGCCGCCGTCGATCGCAAGCTGGAAGCGGCGGCGCGCAGCCTGGGCGCCTCGCCGATCGACGCTTTCCTTTCCGTGACCTTGCCGATCGCCCTGCCCGGCGTCATTTCCGGAATGATCCTCGGCTTCGCCCGGTCGCTCGGCGAATTCGGAGCCACCATCACCTTCGTCTCGACCATTCCCGGCGAGACGGAAACGTTGCCGCTTGCCATGTATCGCGCCTTGCAGACCCCGGATGGGGAAACCGAGGCGATGCGTCTCACGCTGATCGCCGTCGTCATCGCGCTCTGCTCGCTGCTCGCGGCCAATGCGCTCAGTCGCTGGGCGGCAGCCCGGCACGGCCGTTAGGCTCGGGGGCGACAACGATGCTGGAGATCGACGCCGAGCAGAAACTGGGTTCAACCACGGTGGCGATCCAGCTTGCCACGCCGGCCGACGGCGTCCTGGCGCTGTTCGGGCCTTCGGGTGCCGGCAAGACCACCACGCTGAATTGGCTCTCCGGCCTGATGCGGCCGGATCGCGGCGTCATCCGCCTCAACGGCGAGACCCTGTTCGATTCCGCCAAGCGCATCCATCTCCCGCCGGAACGGCGCCGGGTCGCCTATATGTTCCAGGATCTGCGGCTGTTTCCCCATCTCGATGTGCGCCGCAATGTCCGCTACGGATTCCGCCGGGCGCCGACCGCGGAGCGGCGCATCTCCGAGGACACTGTGATCGATCTCTTGGAAATCCGCCCGATCTGGCATCGGCGGATCGCCGATCTTTCCGGCGGTGAGAAACAGCGCGTGGCCCTCGCCCGCGCCTTGCTCAGCGCGCCAAAGCTGCTGCTGCTGGATGAGCCGCTTACCGCGCTCGACCAGAAACGGAAATCGGAGATTATGCCGTTCCTGGAGCGGATTCGGACCTCGTTGGCGATCCCCACCATCCTGGTCAGCCATAATGTGGACGAGGTGGTGCGCCTCGCCAATCGCGTGGCCGTGGTGGCCAATGGCCGCATCCGAAAGGTCGGCACGATCTTCGAGGTCTTCGCCGATCTCGGCCTCGGCGACGTGCTGGACGCCGCTTCCGCCGGCGCCGCCATCTCGGCGACGGTGGGCATCGAGGATGACGGGACCGGCCTCTCGGTGCTCGATTTCGCCGGCGGCCAGTTTCGCGTTCCGGGGATCGCGCGCGCCAAAGGCACGGCGATCAATCTCCGGGTCCGCGCCCGCGATGTCAGCCTCGCGCTCAACCGCATCGATGGCGTGAGCATCCTCAATCAGTTCCAGGGCCGCATCACGGAGATCGCGATGGCGGACGGACCCTATGCCGATGTGCTGGTGGATATCGGGGTGCCGCTCTGGGCGCGCATCACGCGCCATTCGCAGCAAAGTCTCCAGATCGCCGTCGGCCGGCGCGTCTGGTGCCTGGTGAAGGCCGTTTCCTTCGATATCGGCGCGGACGCTTCCTAGAAGCGGATACGCCCGCGCCGCTCGATTGCTACTTCTTCTTGCTATAGGCCAGGCGAACGGCGGCTTGCGGCGAGAGAAGCTGGAAGGTGAAGCTCTCTTCGATGTAGAGCCGCACGGTGGTCGCCGTGTGGTCGAGATAGCCGATCGAGAAATCCTCGCCCACGGTCAGCTCGAAGTCGCCGCCGCGCATGGAGAGAACGACGGCGCCATCGACAGCGGGCGCCCAGATGATTGGCCCTTCGAGCAAGCGCCGAACGTGCTGGATCACCGGATAGCCGCCATGGGTCGTTTCGGTGAGGCCGGTATAGCATTGCTGCCCCAGCGCGATCGCGTAAGGCCCGTCGACACCGGCGGAACGCAAACGCGTTATGGCAAGGGCCACCGCGACGGGATAGTCCTGATAATTGTTGCTGATCGGCACCGGCTCGCCGCGTGCTTCCTGGCAGATGCCTTTGATGCCGGCAGCCGAATAGCCGTTGAACACGGCGTTGTCTTCCGCGCGGGCGATCTTCTTCGCGGCATCGATCACCGGATCGAGATCGGGATCCTCGGCGCCGCGCTCGACCGCATCCAACTCCTCGCGCGACAATTCGAACGGCGTGCGCAGTTCGACCATCGGGAGTACCTGCCGCGCGCCCGCTTCCACGCCCTCGAACGGCGCCGGGCTGAGCGGCTTCACGCGGCCGACGGATACGGCAGATTTCTGCCAGCCTTTCGGGCCGGAGAAGTCTACCAGCTTACGGGCGGCGAGCATGGTCTTCAGCGTGCGCGTCGCTTCCTTGTCGATCTCCCCCCATGCGGCGTCGGAGATCGGTGCGTGCTGCCTGAACAGATGACCCATGGCTTATGCCTCCTTCGCGATGAGGCTGCCGGTACCGCGCAGACTGCCGATGCCCAATGATCCGTTGGAGCTTTGGCCGCCGGCCTCGCCGCCGCCTTCTCCGCCGCCCGTCGCCGCGTTTTCGATTTCGAGGACCGAGCCTTGGGTGAAGAGATAGGTGCGCAAATGCTCATCCAGCTTGGGGTCATGACGACGCAGCCATTCCAGCACCATCGCCGCGTGCTCTTTCTCCTCGTCGCGGTTATGCGCGAGGATCGCGCGCAACTCCTCGTTCCCGGAAGCATCGACGCGTTGGTTGTACCAGTCGGCCGCCTCGAGTTCCTCCTGGAGCGAGACGAAGGCGCGATGCTGTTCAATGGTCTCCGGTTTTACCTTTGCGGGATCTTCATGCAGTGTTTGGCTTGCTCCGGCCATTTTTCCCTCATTTCCAAATGCGACTGAGATTTCTTACCGGCCGGATACGGCTGGGCCGAAATCAACCCTCAACAGACATGATCGGTTCCCCTCAGGATAGCGCCTTCTTGAAGAGCGCGATCGAGCGCGCATGCGCCGTCATCGCCGAGGCCTTGTCGTAATGATCGCCGCCGGTCCTTGCGAAGGCATGGTCGACGCCGTGATAGAGATAAATCTCGATTTCAGGCCGCGACTTGAAATGGGCCTGGATCTGCTTGAAGGCTTCCATGGAGCTGAATTTATCGAGCTCGGCGAAGTGCATCACCATGGGACATTTGATGCCCTTCGATTCATTGAGCGACCCTTCGATGCCGACCCCGTAATAGCAGACCGAGGCATCGACCGGCACGCGGCAGGCCGTCAGATAAGCGAGCTTGCCGCCGAGGCAGAAGCCGATCGCGCCCACTTTGCCGGTGCATTCCGGAAGCTTTTTCAAAGCGGAGACGGCCACCCCGATATCCTCAATGCCCTTATCGACATCGAAGCGCTTGAAGAAATCGAAGGCCCGCTCCCAATCCGCCGGCGTGTAGCCCAGTTCGACATTGGGCTCAAGGCGCCAGAACAGATCCGGCGCCAGCACGACATAACCTTCCTGCGCATAGGCATCGGCGACTTCCCGGATATAGGCATTGATGCCAAAGATCTCCTGGCACAACACGATGCCGGGGCCTCGCCCGGAAGCGGGCACTGCCAGGTAGCCGCGGAACTTGCCGCCGTCCTTCGCAGTCAGGTCGATATATTGTCCAGCCATGTCGGTGCTCCTGTTTCCGGGGAAGGATGGGCCAGTCTGATTGTCCGGCCTGATTGTCCGGACTGCGTATCCGAAGCGTGTTGCGTTTCGAGTATCTTGATACGGGCGCGCCCCGAAAATCAAACGCTACCTCGGGCCGGGAGTGCGGCAAATGGCGACCCCGGCAGGATTTGAACCTGCGACCACTCGCTTAGAAGGCGAGTGCTCTATCCTCTGAGCTACGGGGTCTTTGGCACCGCCATGGATGGCGGGCGGCCGTCAATCAATGGGTCCAGTTGCCGATGCGGTCGAAGCGGAAATTGTCCGCATAGGCCATCGGCCGGACACGGCGGGCCTGAGGTTCCTCGATGGTGTACGGCAGCCCTTCGCGCTCGGCATAGGCGATCGCCTCTTCCTTGGTCTCGAAAGTGAGGCGCAGCTGCCGGCGGGTGTCGTCGGAACTCGTCCAACCCATGAGGGGATCCGCTTCGCGCCGCGAGGCGGGCGCAAATTCCAGCATCCATTTACGCGTTCCGGCGCGGCCGGATTGCATCGCGGTCTTGGCCGGTTGATAGATACGGACGTGCATTCCTTGCTCTCCTCGTTGCCGATGCAGCCTTGATACTCGGAGGCGGCAGTGGTCGGGGTGACTGGATTCGAACCAGCGACACCCTGCTCCCAAAGCAGGTACTCTACCAGGCTGAGCTACACCCCGAACGGCAGCAACGTGCTGGAAACTATTGAAGAATCGCCCAGCAAGCAAGCTTCGCCATAAGACGATGATGTCACGCGGAAAAGCCGCGGCAGATTTGGGGAAACGATTGTTATATCGGGATAATTTTTAGGCTGCGGAATTCCGGGCCGCCGCCGGCGCTGTTCCGTCCGTTTGCGTAAGCTCGCCAAAAAGCCAGGCACGGAAGGCTTTGACGGCCGGGCGGTCGCTGCGGTCGGGCGGGCAGACCAGGTAATAGGCGAAAGGCTCGCTGAGTTCGGCGCTGTCCAGACGAACGAGGCGGCCATTGTTGAGGTCGCCCGTGACCAGGGCCGCCGGAGCCAGAGCGACGCCCAACCCCTCGGCAGCCGCTTCGATGGCAAGCGAGGTTTGATTGAAATGAGGCCCCTTCCGCCAATCGACGTCATCGATCGCAGCGGCGCGCAGCCACATCTTCCAACCCGGCAGGGCTTCGTTCTGATCCGCGCTGTCGTCATGCAGCAAGGTCGCGGCTGAGAGGATTTCGGCGGTGGAGCGCTTCGAACTGGGCTCCAGGAGCGACGGGCTGCAGACGGGAAAGACCGTCTCCTGCATCAGCAATTCCGTGACGAGATCGGGATACTCCCCGCGTCCATAGCGGATGCCGATATCCGCGTCTCCACGGTCGAAATCCGCGAGCTCCACGGTTGCCTTCAGGCTGACCTCGATGTCGGGATTGCCGGCGAGGAAACCGCTCAGGCGCGGCAGCAGCCATTTCGCGGCGAAGGACGGCGCGGCGGAGACAATCAGCGTGGTTCCGCCGCGGGTCGATTCACTCAGCGCCGCGAAGGTCTCGCGCAGGCGCTCGAAGGCCGAGGCGACATCCGGCAGCACCTTCGCGCCAACTCCGGTCAGCGCGAGCCCGCGCGGCGTGCGCTCGAACAGCTTCAGGCCCAATTCATCCTCGAGCTGACGGATTTGCAGGCTGACGGCCGAAGGCGTGACATGCAGTTCACCGGCCGCCTTCACGAAACTGCGGTGGCGGGCCGCAGCCCAAAAGACTTTCAAGGCGTTGAGAGACGGCAAGCGTTGCATCTGGGCGCCCATGAGGATTCCTCGTCCTGTTGACAAACAAGCCTTGTTTGTCTATCAGACTAGTAGAGATTAAAAATCAAAACAAGCTTCGATCCAATCAAAGCGGTTTTCTGGATATTCTCCTGTAAAACAAGACGGAGGCTAATATGTTGATTTCTTGGCGCTCTTTGGCGGGAGGCCTCGGCCTATTGATCGCCGGCGCGGTGCTTGCACCGGCTCCCAGCTCGGCCGATTCCAAATTGCTGAACGTGTCCTACGACCCTACCCGCGAGCTCTATAAAGCCTATGACGAGGCCTTCGCGAAACATTGGAAGGCCACGACCGGAGAAGACGTCTCGGTCGAAGTCTCCAATGGCGGGTCCGGAAGCCAGGCCCGCAAGGTGATCGACGGGCTCGAAGCCGAT
>DASYDA010000545.1:0-3924 GCA_036499865.1 Dongiaceae bacterium
GGCATCGACCGGCGCGGCGTTGTCGGCGAAATCCCGGCCCATGATGGCGGCCAGGCGTTTCAACTGCGCGGAACCCGTCTCCGCCACCAGATCGGAGGTTTCCGCGTTGAGGCGCAGCACATTGCGATCGTCATCCGCCAAGGAGAAGGCGACTTCCGGATGCGCCATCGCCAGGCGCTCGACGATCTCGGTGACGGCGTTCAATTCGGAACGCGCCGATTTCAGGAATTTCAAACGCGCCGGCACCGCGAAGAAGAGATCGCGCAATTCCACCCGCGTGCCCTGGTTATGCGCCGCCGGCTGGATCGGAGATTTTGCGCCACCTTCGACCGTCAGCGACCAGCCGTTTTCGGAACCGCGCGCCCGGCTCACGATGGAGAGTCGTCCCACCGCGCCGATCGCCGGCAAGGCCTCGCCGCGGAATCCGAATTGCGCGATATGGACCAGATCGTCATCGGGGAGCTTCGAAGTCGCGTGGCGTTCGACGGCGAGCGCCAACTCCTCCCTGTTCACCCCATGACCGTCATCGCTGACCACGATCAGCGCGCGGCCGCCATCCCGCAGGGTGATATCCACACGGCCGGCGCCGGCATCGAGCGCATTCTCGACCAGTTCCTTCACGACGGAAGCCGGCCGCTCGACGACCTCGCCGGCGGCGATCTGATTGACCAGATTGGGCGGTAGCAGGCGAATCGACATGCCGGTTAGTCTAGCGCCTCACCTGGGAGGGTGCGATGGGAAATGCCGACCGCGACTTCATGAGCGCGGATGAATATGGTCGTCAACTCAAGGGCTTAGGAATCAACCTGCTGGTCCGCGACATGGTCCGGTCGGTGGCTTTCGCGAGAGACGTTCTGGGCGCCACGGTCGCCTTCGCCGACAAGGATTTCGCGGTCCTGCGCTACACCGCCGGCCGAACGGCGGCGGAATGGATGCTGCATGCCGACGGCACCTATCACGCCAATCCCCTGCTCCCGCTGCTGGACGATTCCGCACCCCGCGGCCTCGGCGCGGAAATCCGCCTCTATGACTGCGACCCCGACCGCGCCGCCGCTCGGGCCAAGGCCCATGGCCATCACGTGCTGCAGGAACCCGCCGACAAGCCGCACGGCCTGCGCGAAGCCTATATCCTCGATCCCGACGGCTATTGCTGGGTCCCCGGCGTACCGAAAATCGCCGGCGGAAACATCGGCTGAAAGAATCTTCGACCCCTCTCCCCTCTGTGGGAGAGGGACAGGGAGAGGGGTCGAAAGATCTATCCGACCTAAACGCCGGCGAATTCGCGGTACCAGGCGATCACGCGGGGTAGGCCTTCTTCCAGGGTCACGCGCGGCGTGAAGTCGAGATCACGGCGGCTTTCCGAGATATCCGCCCAAGTCGCAGGCACGTCGGCAGGCTGCACCGGCAGCATGTTACGCACCGCCTTGCGCGCGCAACCCTCTTCAATCAGCTCGATCATGCGGTTGAGCGTGTTCGGCCGGTCATTGCCGAGATTGAACAGCCGATGCGGAATGGTATTGGATTGAGGGGGGCGATCCAGCGAGGCGATCACGCCGGCGACGATGTCGTCGATATAGGTGAAGTCGCGCTGCTGGGAGCCATTGCCGAAGACCTCGATCGGCTTGCCAGCGAAGATATCCGCGATGAAGCGGTAATAGGCCATGTCCGGCCGGCCCCATGGGCCGTAGACCGTAAAGAAGCGCAATCCGGTCTGGGGAATCTTGTAGAGCTGCGCATAGGAAATGCTGGTCAGCTCGTTCGAGCGCTTGGTGGCCGCATAGAGCGAGGTCGGCCGGTCCACCGGATCGTCGAGCTTGAAGGGAATCCGAGTCGAGCCGCCATAGACCGAGCTCGAACTGGCATAGACCAGACTGTTCAGCTTTGGCAGCTTCCGCGTCACCTCCAGCATGTTGAGATGGCCGGCGAAATTGGATTGCAGATAGGCCTGCGGATGATCGATCGAATAGCGGACGCCGGCCTGCGCCGCGAGATGGATCACCCGGTCGATCTCTCCCGATGACGGCAGGACCGCCGCTTCCAATGCCTGGACGCGGCCGATATCGGCGAAGACGAAGCGGAAGCCCTTGCGCGCCTCCAATCTCTCCAAACGGGCGGTCTTCAGCTTGGGATCGTAGTAGCTGTTGAGATTGTCGAGGCCGAGAACCTCCTCGCCGCGATCCAGCAGGGCATTTGAAACATGATAGCCGATGAAACCTGCGGCGCCCGTCACCAGAACGGTCATCGGTCCCCCCTCTCCGCTCTCAGTGCGGCTGTTCCTTGATTTTCAGGAAACGCACTTCCGGATGATCCTGCTGCGTTCGATCGAGATGCCAGGCATTGCGGGCCAGGAACACCGGATCGCCGTTGTGATCGTGGGCGATGCTGGCCCTCGTCTCGTCCAGGAACTTCTTCAAGGCCGCGGGATCGTCGCTTTCCACCCAGCGCGCGGCATAGACGCCCACCGGCTCGAACCTGACCGGCAATCCGTATTCCGTGCGGATACGATCCGCGAGGATTTCGAACTGCAGCGCGCCAACGACGCCGACAATCCATTCGGTGCCGATCTGCGGCTTCAGCACCCGGGCGGCGCCCTCCTCCGCCAATTGTTCCAGCGCCTTGCCGAGATGCTTGGCGCGCAAGGGATCGTCCGCGCGGACGCTTTGCAGATGTTCAGGCGCGAAGCTGGGGATGCCGATGAACTGAAGCGGCTCGCCTTCGGTCAGGGAATCGCCGATCCGCAGATTGCCGTGATTGGGCAGGCCGATGATGTCGCCGGCGAAGGCTTCCTCGGCGAGTTCGCGATCCTGGGCAAGGAAGAGCACGGCATTGTGCACGTTGATCTGCTTGCCGGAGCGCACATGGTTCAGCTTCATGCCGCGCTCGAAATGTCCCGAGCAGAGCCGCACGAAGGCGATACGGTCACGATGCTTCGGATCCATATTCGCCTGGATCTTGAAGACGAAGCCGGAGACCTTGTCTTCCGAAGGCTCGACCTTGCGGGTGGTGGTCGGTTGCGGACGCGGTGACGGCGCCGCATGCGCGAGCCCGCTCAGCAGTTCGCCGACGCCGAAATTGTTGACCGCCGAGCCGAAATAGACCGGCGAGAGATGGCCTTCGCGGTAGGACTGGAGATCGAAGCTCGGCATCAACCCGCGCGCCATCTCGACCTCCTCGCGCAGGCGCTGCGCCTCATCCGGCTTCAGCTTCTCCTCGAGTCTCGGATCGTCGAGGCCCTTGATCTCGATTCCGGTCTCCGATTGCGTGGTGCCACGGTCGAACAGGACCAGCCGGTCCTTCAGGATGTCGAAGCAGCCGCGGAAAGTCTTGCCCATCCCGATCGGCCAGGAGGCCGGCGTCACGTCGAGCGCCAGGGTCTGCTCGATCTCAGAGAGAAGATCGAAGGATTCCCGCGATTCCCGGTCCATCTTGTTGATGAAGGTGATGATCGGGACATCGCGCAACCGGCAGGCCTCGAACAGCTTCCGGGTCTGGGTCTCGATGCCCTTGGCGGCGTCGATCACCATGACAGCGGAATCGACCGCGGTCAGCGTGCGATAGGTGTCCTCGCTGAAATCCTCGTGGCCCGGCGTGTCCAGGAGATTGAAGATCTCGCCGCCATGCTCGAAGGTCATGACCGAGGCGGTTACCGAGATGCCGCGCTCGCGCTCCACCTTCATCCAGTCGGAACGCGCGCGGCGCTGCTCGCCCCGCGCCTTCACGGCGCCCGCAAGCTGGATGGCGCCGCCGAACAGCAGCAGCTTTTCGGTCAGCGTCGTCTTGCCGGCATCCGGGTGGGCGATGATCGCGAAGGTGCGCCGCCGCGTCACTTCCCGGGCGAATAAGGGAGCGAGTTCGTTCATGGGACCGTCATTGAAACCGGCCGCAATCTAGCGGTTTCCCGCCAGTTTACCAGCCGATTCTATT
>DASYDA010000546.1:0-26174 GCA_036499865.1 Dongiaceae bacterium
CACGACATCCATGCGGCGGGGGTGCATTTCGAAACGCCGAGCGCCACCACCGACACGCCGACGGCCCGCTCGATGATCTTCGTGACCTCGGATGCCGAGCGCACCATGAACACCTATCTCGGCGCCTGCGTGGAGTTGACGCCGGAGGATGTCGATCCCCATCTAATCCAGCGTGCTAAGGTGACTTATCTCGAGGGCTATCTCTGGGATCCGCCGCAGGCGAAGCAGGCCTTCCTGAAGGCCGCCGAGCTCGCGCACAAGGCCGGGCAGCAGATCGCGCTGACCTTGTCCGATTCTTTCTGCGTGCAGCGCTACCTGAAGGAGTTTCAGAGCCTGGTCCGCGACCATGTCGATATCCTGTTCGCCAATGAGAGCGAGATCAAGGCGCTGTGGGAGACCGACGATTACCAGCAGGCGGTGCAGATCACCCGCGGCGCCTGCTCGCTGGCGGCGCTGACGCGGAGCGAGAAAGGCTCGCTGATCGTGACGCCGGAAACCGCGGTGGAAATTCCCGCCTGGCCGGTTTCGAAGGTGGTGGACGTGACGGGCGCCGGCGATCTCTATGCCGCCGGATTCCTGTTCGGCTACACCCAGGGCCGCGACCATGCCGATTGCGGCCGGATCGCTTCCATCGCCGCTGCCGAAGTCATCAGCCATTACGGCGCGCGCCCGGAAACGCCGCTCGCCGAATTGCTGCTCCAAACCGTTTGAACTGAATTCGAATCGAGACCGTCATGCAACTGCGCAACATCGCCATCATCGCCCATGTCGACCACGGGAAGACCACCCTGGTCGATCAATTGCTGCGGCAATCGGGCTCCTTCCGCGCCAACCAACAGGTCGCCGAACGGGTCATGGACTCGAACGACCTGGAAAAGGAACGCGGCATCACCATTCTCGCCAAATGCACCTCGGTGCAGTGGAAGGATATGCGCATCAACATCGTCGATACGCCGGGCCACGCCGATTTCGGCGGCGAGGTGGAGCGCATTCTCTCGATGGTGGATGGCGTCGTCGTGCTGGTGGATGCTGCCGAAGGCCCGCTGCCGCAGACCAAGTTCGTCACCGGCAAGGCGCTGAAGCGCGGCCTGCGGCCGATCGTCCTCATCAACAAATGCGACCGCCCGGATGCCGAGCCGCATGTGGTGCATGACGCCGTCTTCGATCTCTTTGCCGCCCTGGGCGCCGACGACGACCAGCTCGATTTCCCGACGCTCTTCGCCTCGTCGAAGCAGGGCTGGGCAGTGGAGAGTCTGGAAGCCGAGCGCACCGATCTCTCTCCGCTTTTCGATCTCGTGGTGCGGCATGTTCCGGCGCCGAAGGTCGCCGAGGAAGGCCAGTTCGCCATGCTGGCGACCACCCTCGAATACGACAACTATCTCGGCCGCGTGCTGACCGGCCGCATCGAATCCGGCCGCGCCCAACTCAACATGGCGGTGAAGTCATTGCGGCCCGACGGAACCCAGATCGAGGCCGGGCGGCTGACCAAGCTGCTGGCCTTCCGCGGCATCGAGCGGGTACCGGTCGAGACAGCCGAAGCCGGCGACATCATCGCTATCGCTGGCCTCACCGACACGACCGTCGCCGACACGATCGCGGACCCGCAAATCGAAGCGCCGCTGCACGCGCAGCCGGTCGATCCGCCGACCCTCGCCATGACCTTCTCGGTCAACAACAGCCCGCTTGCGGGCCGCGAGGGCGACAAGGTCACCAGCCGGATGATCCGTGCGCGCCTGATGCGCGAATCGGAAGGCAACGTCGCCTTCCGCATCACCGAGACGGGCGACAAGGATGCGTTCCAGGTGGCGGGCCGCGGCGAATTGCAGCTTGGCGTGCTGATCGAGCAGATGCGGCGCGAAGGCTTCGAGCTTTCGATCAGCCGGCCGCGTGTGCTCTACCGCAACGATCCCGAGACCGGCGAGCGCCAGGAGCCGATCGAGGAAGTGGTGATCGACGTCGATGAAGGCTATGCCGGCGTCGTCATCGACAAGCTCGGCCAGCGCCGCGGCGAGCTCGTGGAGATGAAGCCGTCGGGCGGAGCCAAGACGCGCCTCGTCCTCTATGTGCCGTCGCGCGGCATGATTGGCTATCACGGCGAATTCCTCACCGATACCCGCGGCACCGGCGTCATGAGCCGACTGTTCCACGGCTACGGCGCCTATAAGGGCCCGATCGAAGGCCGTCGCAATGGCGTGCTGATCGCCAATGGCGACGGCAATTCGGTGGCCTATGCGCTGTGGTATCTGGAGGAGCGCGGATCGCTGTTCATCAATCCGGGCGAAGCCGTCTATGAAGGCATGATCATCGGCGAGCACAGCCGCGGCAACGATCTCGAAGTCAATCCGCTGCGCGCCAAGCAGCTCACCAATATCCGCACCACCTCGAAAGACGAAGCGGTGCGCTTGACCCCGCCGCGCCAGATGTCGCTGGAACAGGCCCTGGCCTATATCGAGGACAACGAGCTGGTCGAGGTGACGCCGAAATCGGTCCGACTCAGGAAGGCGTTGCTCAGCCCGCACGACCGCAAGAAGGCGGAACGGCAGGCCGAAGCGCAGGCCAGCTAGGCCGGCTCTATTCGTGCAGAGGCCGATTGGACTGAGGTCAGAACTCTTGGACCGTCGGCCTTAGCACGATCTCGTTGATGTCGACATCGGCCGGCTGCTCGATGGCGTATGCGATGGTGCGGGCGACCGAACTCGCGGGGATCGCCTGCTTGTAGAACTCCACCAGGAACTCACGGCTAGCCTGATCGTTCGTATTGGACGTGAGCTCGCTGGCTATGGCGCCCGGCTCTATGACCGTCACGCGGATCTTGCCGCCGACTTCATGGCGCAAGCCTTCAGAGATCGCGCGGACGGCAAACTTCGTGGCGGAATAAACGGTGCCACCCGGACTGAACACCTTGATACCCGCCACCGAGCCCAGGTTGATGAAGTGGCCCGATTGCTGCTTCTCGAACACCGGCAGCGCAGCCGCGATTCCATAGAGCAGCCCTTTGACATTCACATCGATCATGCGGTCCCATTCGTCGACGCGTCGCTGTGAGAGCGGCGCAATTGGCATCACGCCGGCATTGCTGACAAGCACGTCAATCCGACCGAAGTCTTTCATCGCGTTCGAGACCAGGGCGTCGATCTCGGCCTTCTGAGCCACATCGACCTGATAGGCCTTCGCCCTTCCACCTGACTTCGTTATGTCCGCCACGATGCGATCGAGTCGATCGAGCCGGCGCGCGGCGATCGCAACGATGGCGCCCCTCTCGCCGAGATGCCGCGCCGTGGCTTCACCCAGACCACTGCTGCCGCCGGTGATGACCACGACTTTTCCTTCGATACCTTGCGTCATCATCCCCTCCTCAGCTGGGTGGCCTGCCGCATCGGCGCCTCACCAGCGTTAGCTGGTGCATGCCGAGGTCCCGTCAAGCCCTTCCCCCGCCAAGCCCTTCCGGAGAGGCTTGAAAGCCCTGCAGCCACTTACTAACTAACGATAGTTAGCTTTCTTCCAGAAAGAGGTAAAAATGATCCATATTACTGAAAAAGCTCGACAATTCAGCGAGACTGACATCCCGGGCTTCCGCACTTCTCCGCTCTGGGAGGAAGATGGCGATGGCGCCTATTTCGCTGAGTTCAAGGCGGGCGCCCGCTTCCCGCTTCACGACCACGAAGGGGTGGAGCAGTTCCTTGTCCTGTCCGGACGCATCCGTTTCAATGAGGTGGAGATGACGGCGGGAGACTTCTTGAAGGCCGGGGCGGGCGACGAGCACGCTGCCTACGCGCTTGAAGACACGCTCGCGCTCATCGCCTATCGCGGCGGCGTGATCGTGAAGGGTTGAATGGACAATTTCCCCCAGGCCAAGGAATCCCGCAAAGAGGCGCTGACGGCGCTGGCGGCCGACAGGATGCAGGCTCAGGGCTTCTCGGCGCTAGGCCTGCGCGACCTGGCGGAAGCCGGCCACATCCGGGCGGCAAGCCTCTACAGCCATTTCTCGTCGAAGGGTGAGCTCGCTTGCCTGGCGATGTCCCACTACGCCGCGCGGCGAGGGGAGGTTCTGCCGACACTCGAACAAGCCAGGACGGGCGGTGAGCGCCTCCGCGGTTACCTGGGGTTCTTCGAGCAGTGTCTACGGCAGGACGGCCGCCTTTGCCTCAGCCTCGCGCTCACCGTCGAACGCAACGTCTTGCCCGAGGATGTCATGGACGAGGTGCGACGGTTCGTCGATCAACACACGGCGTGGCTGGCCGCCGCCTGGGATCTGGGGCGCTCGGATCTGAGCGTGAATTCGGACATGTCCGGCAACGCCATGGGGCCGCTCCTCTTCGGCGCTCTGGAGGGGATGATGGCCTTCGCGCTGCTGCGGCCGGATCCGGAATCCGTCTTCCGCTCCCAAGCCACGACCTTGCTCGCGGCGCTTGGCGTTCAGGGCTAGAGCATGAAAAATGAAAACGCCCCGGACGCGAGGCCGGGGCGTTTCGCTCATGTCGGATTCAGCGCTTGCGGTTGTCGAGGCTGAGCGGGCCGGCGCCGAAATAGACGAATTGCAGCAGCCCGCCGGCGATAGCGAGATTCTTCATGAAGTGGATCTTCATGTTTGTGTCTTCGAAGTTGCTGTGGAAGACCAGCGCCGTCGCCACCGTGAACAGCGCCATGATGGCCGCGACCCAGCGGGTCTGATATCCGACCAGGAACAGGATGCCGCAGCCGATCTCGATGATGATCGCCAGCACGATGGCAACCGAAGGCAAAGGCATACCTGCCGAGGCCGCATAGCTAACGGTATCGGTAAAAGCGGTGAGCTTACCGAAGCCCGCCGGTATGAACAGAATGGCGATCAGCAAACGGCCGAGCGCCGGCAAGAAACGCAATGAATCCATGAAAGCCCCTTTCATGCGCCGAGTCCCGGCGCATAGCCCGATACACACCACGCCACGCGAGGATATCAAAGCCTAGTGTGATTCGCGAGTGGTGTCGCGGCTCGGTAGTATCTCAGCTTGAATTTCCGCTCACGACCCCTTGCGGGTGTTCCTTCAGTCGCCGATCGATCGGATGACCCGCGCCGGATTTCCTCCGACAAGGGTATTCGGGGGAACGTCCTTGGTGACTACCGAACCCGCGGCCACAACCGAGTTTTCGCCTACCGTCACCCCGCCGACAATTGTTGCGCCGGCTGCGATCCAGACGTTTCTCTCAATCACGATGGGCTTTCCGATTGTGGCGGCGCGGCGCTGCGAAGGTTCAAGAGGATGACCGGTCGTGATGATGCTCACGTTCGGCCCGATCATCACATCGTCCGCGATGTCGAGGCCGCCAAGGTCATAGAAAGTGCAGTTCTGATTGACGAAGACATTGTGCCCGACGCGGATTTCGTCCCCGCCGGCCGTATAGAATGGCGGGATCAGTAAAAAGCTGTCGTCTACCTTTTTACCGATGAGTTCGCTGAACAAGGCCCGGATTTCATCTGCATCGTCGAACGTCAAACGGTTAAGTGTGGCGGTGATCGCCATCGCTCGTTTGACGTTTGCCAACATGGCCGCTGATTCCGGCGTCCTGCTGTATATTATCCTGGTCCCGTCTTCGGTCGACATCCGTTATGTTCCTCTGCCTACAGCTGGGCGTGCGTTTCGGCCCACCAGCACTACCCGCGGCCCTCATGAAGCCCCTGGAGGAGTTGCAGAAAAGTTTCGATGATCCGGTCCGGATTCCGTTCCGCCAGGCTTGCTTGCCGAAGTGCTGCGGCGGCGGCTTGCCGGTAGACGGATGCATCAGACCATATCCGGTCCAGGGCCGCCGCCCAGGCATCGGCGCCCGCATCCAGCGGCACGACGATCCCGCCCTCGCCGAGCGTTTCCGGCAAGGCGCCGCGATCGGAGACCAAGGCGGGGATGCCGCTGACCTGCGCCTCGGCGACGGCCCGGCCGAAGGTCTCTTCATGGATGCTGGGCATCAGCACGAGGCGGGCCTGCGCGAAGACCTCGCGCATGTCCTCGTTTGCCGGCCAGAGCGACACATTGCCGAGCGCCCGGGCCCGGTTCGCCAGCACGGTTCGCCACTCGTCGCTGATATTCCAACTCTCCACGGCAAGGAATGGAATCGAGGGCCGCGCCTCGGCAAGGCGGAAGAAGATCTCCGCACCCTTGAGCTGTGTCGGATTGACGAGCACGACATGCCCGCCCGAATCATTCCCGCGCGAATCCTCGCTGCGGCGCGTCACCCGGTAGAGCGCCGGATCGATCAGCGGCGGCACGATCGGGACCGTGATGGCGAGCAGCGTCTGCAGTCGCTTCGCGGTGAATCCGGAATTGGCGATCAGGCATACTTCCGGTCGTGCGATCGGTGTGACGGCGAGGTCGCGCGGCTCGGCGCTGTGCGCGTAAAGCGCCACCTTCGCGCCGGAATCGAGGGCGATCGCCGCCAGCGGCGCGGTGCCGGCACCGAACGGCACCACCACGATATCGGGGCGCCAATGCGCGAGAATGTTGCCGAAAGCGGGAATGGCGCGGATCGCGCGATAAGTCGGATAAGAGAGCTGCTCATCCACGCTCCAGGCGCGAGGATTGATCGGGGAATTGGTGGGGGCGGATTCACCGCCGGGATCGCGGGGCGACGATTCGCGGGGCAGCGACCCGAAGGCGGCCACGGCATGGCCATGCGCACGGATACCGAGCGCCAAGGCATGGGTGCTGGTCTGCATACCGCCGATATTGTGCGGCAGATGTGGAACCGTGGAGGCGAAGAGCAGGCGCATGGCTGCGCCCCTCCGTCGGCGCGTGATCCCGTCAGCTTGTCGCGACGGTATCGACGATCATGAACTGCTTCAACGAATCGAGGACCGTATTGTTGCGCTGGCTGAGATCGTCGATCTGGCCGCGCAGATCGCTGATCAGTTGCTGCATGTCCTGGCCCTGCAGATCGTTCTCCAGGGCGACGACCTGCTCGTCGGGAAGCTTTCCGCCGATTCCGGTCTCGGTGTTGAAGTTCTTCAGCAGATCCGCAAGCTCGGCGTCGGTGATCCGGGTGGGCCCTCCCAGGGGCGCGCCGTCGGCGCCGTAGCGCAAGGCGAAGCCGGCGCGGAAGACGCTGAGATCATGCGTGACGTCATGCAGCTCGTTGCCATAGAGGAGGACGGCGACATAGGACCCGTCCGCCAGCCGGCCGATCAGCACGATGCCGCCGCGCACAGTCAGTGTGGCGGTCTGGGTCTTGATCTGGACCGAGCCGCTCTTGCTGAGCTGGCCGCCGATGAAGCGCAGGGCGCCCTGGCCGATGCTCACCGCCAACTCGCCGCTCTTGCTCGCCGGATCGTAGACGAACTTATCGAGCACCACTTCGGAGCCTTTGCCGACGGTCAGCGACGAACGGTCGGCGAAGATCAGGTTGGCGGTGCCGTTCTCATTGGTGCGGATGCGCTCGTTTTCAGTCAGGCCGGCGCCGATGTTCAGCACCTGCTCGGCAGCGTTCGGCGCCGTGCCATAGGCATCCGGCTTGACCGCGGCAATGGCGCCGATCGTATTCGCGGTCTGCGCTTCCGCCGGCTGGGTCGCGATCACGGTCCCCAATCCGAGGCCGATTCCGCCGGATAACAGTCCCACCCCGAGCAGCCATTCGCGCTTGATCATCGCCGTGCTCCTCTAGAACCGCCAGCGGGCGGTCATGGCCAATGTCACATTGTCGTAGCTGTAGTTCCGGAGGTTCGAATCGAGCAACAGATATTCGACCTGCTGCGTCAGACTCCAGGCCTCGCTCAGCGGAATCGTGTTGGTGGCGTCGAATTGCCAGACATTGTCATGCCGGGTCACGTTGGGATCGACGGCGTCGTCCGGGGACTTGTACCAGCGGGATTCATAGGCGGCGGAAAGCCCGGCCAGCCAATCCTGCTGCAGGAAGGCGATCGGCGAGCGGTAGCTCTGATAACCGCCGAGCGAAGCCTGCACGCCGGAATAATCCAGGAAATCCTTTTCGGTATCGACCGACCGGCCGCCGACGGCGCCGATCAGAGTCCCCCCGGCCCAGGGCACCCAGGTCAGGCTGACCACCCCGTCCTGCTCAAGGCCGGTATATTCCTGGGTATCGCCCAGATTGCTGACATGGTCGTAATTCCGGTAGGTGAAGTCGTAGCCGGCCTCCAGGATCAGCGTGTCGCTGAGCCCGGTCTTCATGCCGATCCCGGCCCCGCCGCCGCCTTCGAGCCATTCGCCATTGGTGAAAGCGCCTTCGAAATTGACCCGCGGCTGCAGGCGGAAGGTGCTCCAGGTGCCGGGCACGGGCGCGAAGCCGAGCCCAACCTGGCCGTTCGCGTGAACGGTGTCGAATTCGTCGTGATCGACGAAGGCCTGGCCGAAGCCGGAGAAGTGCGATTCCAGAGCGAGGCCATTCTGCAGGCCGAAATCGTAGACATGCGCGAGATTGAAACCGACCACGCCCGAGGCGTCGTCATCGGGATCCGAATCACCCGGCCGGTGAATCAAGGTGCCGTCGGAGCGGATTCGCGCGGCGTCGGGCCCGGCATTGGCGTTGGTCTGATATTGCATGCCGGCATAGATGCTGCCGGCGAAATGGCTGGGCGCCGTCTTCGCGAGCTCGCGTTGGCGCAAGGTTTTCGCCTCGGCGCGGATCTCCGGCGTGCCGACGGGGGCCGCGATCGCGGCATCGAACGCCTGGGCCGCGGCGGCATTGCTGCCAAGTTTGGTGTAGAGCTTGCCGAGCGAAAGCTGCAGGTCGGCGCGATCCGGGAACAACAGCACCAGCCGCTCGAGCACAGCCACGGCGCCCTCGACATCGCCTTCTGTGATCAGCGCCCTGGCGTAAGCGAGGTTCTTTTCGAGATTGCCCGGGTCTTTCAGCACCTCGGCAAAGGCTGCATCGCTTGTGGTATCCGCGAGGGCCGGATCGGCGGCCAGAGCAGCGGCCAGCAATGCGAGCGCAGCCACAGACACCTGGAGCATCGAGAACCGAGACATGATCGCTTTCCCCAAACGAATGCACTCTGCCCGGCTGCCCAGATCCCCCCGGGCCGATGTGCCGGCCAGCCGTTAAAGTGTCAAATGGCGGGCCCTCGCGCCGCGCTCGATCGCGGCGGCGGGCAATCTGCCGATCCCCAACGCATAGCGGATCAAGTCAAGCAGCCGCGCCTCTTCCTGGGTGACCTTGCCATCGGCAGCGGCCACGTCGCAGGCCAAGGCATAGGCGGTTTCGCGCAGCTTCTCCGGCAGGGACTTCTTGATCTCCGACAAAACCCGATCGAGGCCGTTTCCCGAATTCAGCAGATCGATGCAGCCGGACGCTGTGCTGGCGATCTTCGAGCGGTCGAAATCGCGAAACACAGGCAAATGGACGACCATGTCACCGATCGAAGACATTTCCGCATCCGTCATATTGCGATCGGCTGCGGCCATCAGAACCATTGTGTAGAGCAAAGCGGCGTGGTGGGTGGTCATTCAGCGAGCTACCTCGGATTTTTAATGGGCGCAATGTACCGGCCGCCCCCCAGCCGCACAAGGGCGGGACGGCGGATTTCAGGCACTGAAGGCCACCGAATAAAGCCGGAAGTGGCGGTTTTTTCCCTGCGATTTCAGGCCGCATGGTGCCGGATGTGCGTTTTTCCACGAATCATGGACGCGGGAGCCAGCCTTTGCCATCTTCGCGGCCATGGAAGCCATTATCAACGTCGTTCTCCCGGTCTTCGCCATCATCGCCTCGGGCTGGCTCTGCGGTCGGTTGGGCCTGCTGGGAGACGATGCTTCCCAGGCCCTGAACGGATTCGTCTATTTCGCGGCCCTGCCGGCGCTTTTCTTCGCGGCCATGGCGACCGTGCCGCTGCGCGAGAGCTTCAACTGGCCATTCATCCTGGATTTCCTGGGTTCGGTCGTCATTGCCGGGTTGGTCACCTGGGTGATCGGCGCCCGCCTCTATCCAGGCAAGGGCGACGCCCTCGGTCTGCAGAACATGTCGGCCATCTTCTCGAACACCGGCTATATGGGCATCCCGCTGCTCATCACCGCCTTCGGCGAGAGCGGCAAGCTTCCCGCGGTAATCTCCACCGTGATCAATGGCGCGGTGGTCATGGCCTTCTACATCGCGGTCGTCGAATATTGTCAGAGCGATGCGGAGCATCGCGGGAAAATCTTCGCCGATGCCGTCAAGGGCGTCTTCAAATCGCCGCTCGTCTTGTCCGCACTGCTCGGCATCGCCTGGTCGGCGCTCGGTCTGCCGGTTCCGGTCTTCCTGGCGAAATTCTGCGATATCCTGGGTTCCGCGGCTCCGCCCGCCGCCTTGTTCGCCATGGGCCTCTTCATGGTGGGCAAGAGTTTTCGCGGCGATCTCGGCGAGATCGGCCTGCTCACCGGGATCAAGCTGCTGCTGCACCCCTTGCTGGCCTGGGCGATGCTGATCTTCATTCCGCTGGAAACCGGATGGCGCAACGCTTTGCTGGTGCTGGCGGCCCTGCCGACCGGCTCCCTGGTCTTCGTGCTCTCCAGCCGCTATGGCGTCTATACGGCGCGCTCCACCGGAGTCACCATGGCTTCCACCCTGGCTTCCGTGCTGACGCTTTCGCTTTTGTTCAACCTGCTGGGCATTCGCTGAGGAATCTCTTCATGCCGCTCGACCCCACTCTCGCGATCAGTATCCGCATCGATCTCGGCGAGGACCGCCGCCTCGGCCCCGGCAAGGTGCGGTTGCTGGAACTCATCCGCGACACCGGATCGATCAGTGCCGCCAGCCGCGCGCTCGGCATGTCCTATCGGCGTGCCTGGCTCTTGACCGATGAGCTCAACAATTTGTTCGGAAAGGCGCTGGTGGAAGCCCAGCATGGCGGCGCCAAGGGCGGCGGCGCGCGACTGACCGAGATGGGCGCCATGGCCCTCGAAGCCTATCGCAGAATCGAAGTCGCGGCTCAGGCGGCACTCGGGCTGGAAGCCAAATCGTTCCGCGCGAATGCCGCCAGGAAGCCGGGCGTAAAGAAAAGCTGAGTTACGGCAAGATGACGAAGCCGGCCTTGGTGAACACGGCCTTGGCGGTGCCGCTCTTCAGGTAAGCGAGATAATCCTTCGCCGCCTGCGATTGCGCGCCCTTCACGGTCAGCGCCACCGGGTAGATGATCTTCGGATGCGAATCCTCGGGGAAGGTGCCGACCACCTTCACCTTGGCGACGGCGGCATCGGTCGCATAGACGATGCCATAGGGCGCTTCGCCGCGTTCCACCAGCGTGAGGGCGGCGCGGACGTTTTCCGCCTGGGCCAGGCTGGACTGCACCTTGTCCCACTGACCCAGCTTGGTCAGCGCGGCCTTGGCGTATTTGCCAGCCGGCACCGCGCTGGTATCCGCGACCGAGAGCTTGCCGCCTTTCAGAAGTGCCGCGAAATCGGTGCTGGAATCGATGGCGATGTTCGCGGCGCTGTCCTGCGGCGCCACCAGCACCAGCGCGTTGCCGAGCAGGTCCGAGCGCGTCGATGTGTCGATCACATTCGCCTTTTGGACATAATCCATCCAGGCCGAGTCGGCCGAGATGAAGACGTCGCCCGGCGCCCCGTTCTCAAGCTGCTTTGCCAGCGCGTTGCTGCCGCCGAAGGCCGCCTTCACGGTATTGCCGGACTGCTTCTGGTAATCGGCGTCGATGGTGGCGAGCACGTCGGTCAGGCTTGCCGCCGCGAGTACGGTCACCTCGGCCGCATGCGCGATCCTGGACCAGGCCGGTGCGGCCAGAAGCAAGGCGATCGCGATAACGAATTTTCCGAACCGACGCATAAAGGTCTCCCATCCACAGTTATGACGCTATATTCGGTAGAATATATCGAGGGCGATCCGGGGCCGCAAGGCAGCGCGTCACTGGCGTGCAGGACCGCCCGCGCTTATCCTCTCGGCTTCAAGAATATGGGTGCAGCATGGCCGGCGACGTCCGCGACAATTCCGAACGCCACCGTTTCGAAATCGATGTCGATGGCGTGACAGCCATCGCCGAATATCGGACTCGGGACGGCGTCATCACCTTCACCCATACGGGAGTGCCGGAAGCACTCTCCGGTCGCGGCATCGCCTCGCGGCTGATCAAGGGCGCGCTGGACCAGGTGCGGGCGCGCGGGTTGAAGGTGGTCTCGCGCTGCTCCTTCGTCACCGGCTACATGGAAAAGCATCCCGAGTACAACGACCTGCTGGCGTAGCGTATTGCCGGAGAGATCGAGCGACGTCCATTCTCTCACCTTGAGGCGGGGCAATCGCGGATGGCCATAATTCCGATCGCCATGATCCTTCGCGGGGCATGGCGAAAAACCGGACACAGCGGAACCTTTATCGACAGCGGTATTTGACTCTCTATCTCCCCTCGAGGGAGGGGGCTCTTTCTGTGCTTGGCGTCGAAAGGTTCATGTCTCCTCTCGGCGAAATCTCATTGGCTGGTATCGTGCCATGACAGCAGTGCTGCTCCATAGCGAAAGCCGATGGTGAGAAATTCCATCCAACGGACAAACGATGCGCGGCGAGCTGTGCGTGTCCTGACAGAACGGGTATACATAACGGGGTAGGCAGACCCCAATTGTAGTGAGGTCGCGAGAGGTTTATCGTATCGATCAGGGGGGTGGCGATTTGCGCCCGCCGATAGTCGCGGGGGATGTGCCCGCAGGCGACAGGACTCGAGATAATCAGGAGAGGGATGTCATGAAGCGCCAGCTAATGCTGTTGGCCGTCGGCTTCCTGATTGGAAGCGCACCGGCCTGGGCTCAAGACGGGAAGTATGTCGTGCTATTTCCGCTCGGAAAAGCGACTCTCGATTCTACGGCGCAAGCAACCATTGCGTCCGCGAAGCAGGAATACGACCGCACCGGTTCGGCTCATGTCACGGTTGTGGGTCATACCGATACATCGGGCACGGCGTCTTTCAACCAGCAGCTCTCCGAGCACCGCGCGGAGGCGGTCACCGATGCGCTGGTCCGGCTGGGCGTGCCGCAATCGGCCATCTCGGAGTCCGGGATGGGTCAGAACGACCTTGCCGTGCAGACCGGTCCCGATGTGCGCGAAGCCCAGAACCGGCGCACCGAGATCAACATCGCCGCGCCACCGCCACCGGCCCCCGCGCCGGCACCTCCGCCACCGGTCGTGTCAGCGCCACCGCCGCCACCGCCACCGCCGGAAGAAAAGCGCTGGATGGTCAGCGCCGGCGGCTTCTACGGCTACAACTTCCGAGACAACAATGGCGGCCACAGCCAGCTTGGCGGCATCAATCTCGGGCTCGATTACAAAGTGACGCGCTGGATGACCGTCGGTCTCGAGCAAGCCGTCTTCTATCATTTCGACACCAAAAATGAGGGCTTCGGCGGGCGGACGGTCGTCGGGCCGGACTTCTACTTCGGCGACCTCTTGAGCGATGACTTGCCGGTCGCGCCCTATATCGGCGGCAATATCGGCTATCTCTACGGTTCCGGCATCAATGATGACGGCGTCGGCGGGCCTGAGCTCGGCCTCAAGGTGGGGATATTCGATATGAAAGTGGCCTATGATATGCCGTTCAACCGCAGTCCGGATCACGGCATCATCAACACCACGATCGGCGTCTCCTTCGACTTCTAGCCGATGCGCTGAAAATCGGCGGGGAAGATCGACGGGGAAGATCGGCGAGCGCTTCATCGCAAGAGCTGGCGATTGTCTATCTCTGCGCCAGAAATTCGGATGTGGTTTCAATCGCCTGCTTCAGGCCGATGCGCTGCACGGCGACGCCTTCCGGAAAGGCGGTGAGCAGGCGTGAGGGCATCGCTTTGTCGAGCAGCACGAAGACGCCATGATCGTCGGCGCGGCGGATGAGGCGGCCGAAGGCCTGCTTCAGTTTGAGGCGGGTGAGCTGGTCTTCGTATTCGGTGCCGCCGAAATGCTCCTTCCGCGCCTTGTGCAGGATATCCGGGCGCGGCCAGGGCACGCGGTCGAACACCATCAGGCGCAGCGCACGGCCCGGCACATCGACGCCGTCCCGCACGGCATCGGTGCCGAGCAGGCAGGCATCCTCTTCGCCCCGGAAGATATCGATCAGGGTCGCGGTGTTGATAGCATCGACATGTTGCGCCAGGAGATCGATGCCCGCCGTGTCGAGCGCCGGCGCGATTCTCCGATGCACGGCGCGCAGCCGCGAGATCGCCGTGAAGAGGCCGAGCGCGCCGCCCTTGGCCGCCAGGAACAGGCTGCGATAAGCGGCGGCGATCTGGTCCATGTCGTCGCGGGCGACATCGGTGACGATCATCACCCGCGTCTGCGCCGCGTAATCGAAAGGCGAGGGGACCCGCACCCGGAAGGCCGGTTTGGTCAGATGCCGTGCGCCGGTGCGCGCTTCGGCGCCGATCCAGGATTCCGCGGAGCCGCTGCCGTCGGTCAAAGTCGCGGATGTGACCACAATGCCATGCGCCGGCTTCGCCACCACATCGACGAAGGGCCGCATCGGATCGCGCCAATGGCGATAGAGGCCGACATCGATCTCGCGGCCGTCGATCCGCTCCAGCGCCAGCCAATCGACGAAATCCTCCGGCGTATCCGTCGTCAATGAAGCCAGCATCGATCGCCAGGCGGCGATCTCCATCTCGGCGCGCCGCGTGATGCCGCGCGACATGGCCTCGATGCGCAGCCGCATCTGCGTATCCAGGATATCCGCATCGGTCTCCAGCCGGCGCGCGAGACGCGCGGCCAATTCCCGCATCGGGATCTGGAGATTCCGCAAGGCGCGATCGAGCGTCTCGGCGGCGGCCTGCACGCGCTCGTCGATCGGCCGGGTCGAGCATTCGAGGCTGTAGCCGGCGCGGTCTTCCGGAGCCCGGGCCAGGACCTGGTGACGCACCGCGCCCAGGAAGGCCTCGGTGGGGCAGGCCGGCAGGCCGTCGGCGATGCGTTGGTGCCAGCCCTCGCCCGGCAAAGCGCGCGCGGCGACGGTGATGGCCTCCAGCAATTCAAGTGCCTTGGCGTCGTCGAGCACCAGATCCTCGATGCGTCGCCGCAAGCCGCGGGCGCGGCTGCGCCGCCCGCTCTCGCCGCCGATCAGCCAGCGCCGGAGATCGCCGGTTTCCTGGCCGGTCAGATGCGCGGCGAAGGCGGAATCGACCGCGGAGAAAAGATGATGGCCCTCGTCGAAGACGTAGCGTGTGGGCAAAGTCTGCTCGTCGGGGCCGATCGCCGCCTGGATCATCACCAGCGCATGATTGGCGATCACGATCTCCGCCTTGCGGGCGCGGCGTACGCTGCGCTCGATGAAGCAGCGGCTGTAATGCGGGCAGGCGGAATAAACGCATTCGCCCCGGCGGTCGGCGAGACCGAGGCTGCGCGAGGCGCCGACCAGATCCGGCAGCCAGCCGGGGAGATCGCCGCCGGCCATGTCGCCGTCCCGCGTCGCCATGGCCCAGCGCGCCATCAGCCCGAAGGCGACGGCATCCAGCGGCCGCTGGCCGAGTTCTCCCGCCAATTCGGCGAGATTGAGCAGGCAGAGATAGTTCTCGCGCCCTTTACGGATCACCACTTTCTCGGCCTTCAGTGCGGGATTGGCATAGAGCCGGTCGAGTTCGCCGTCGATCTGATGCTGGAGGTGCCGCGTGAAGGTGCTGATCCAGACCGGGCCCTTGTTCTTCTCCGCCCACAGACCGGAGGGTGCGATATAGCCGAGCGTCTTGCCGACGCCGGTGCCGGCCTCCGCCAGCACCACATGCGGCACGTCCTGGTCTTCGCGCGGCGCGAAAGCCGGGGTGAGCGCGCCGGCATAGTCCGCTTGGCTGGGCCGATCTTCGGATTCATCGCCGAGCAAGGCACGCAGGCGCTCGCGGGCTTCCGTTTCCGTCACCGGGATGCTGTCGGCCTGCGGCTGCGGCGCCGTCTCGCTCCATTCCGGCAGGTCTTCCCAGACGCCGACGCCGGGAACCACGCGGCCCTCGAAGCCGGGCAGGGCCGCGAGTACCTTCTCGCCCCAGATCCAGCCGTGCCGCGTCATCGCCTCGGCGAGACCGCGCACCCGCCAGCGCCGGCGATCCTGCGCGGAAAGTTCGTTGAGCAGCACGCGCGCGGATTCCCGCAGCAATGCCGCCTGGCGCTCCGGATCGAGCGCCGGCATCGCGCCTTGCGGCAGCAATCCCAGCGCCTGGCCGACACCCGCCGGCGTCGGCAGGCAGAAGCTCGCCGGCCGCACGAAGGCGTAGAGCTCGAGGACGTCGAAGGCTGGGAAGCGCTCGCAGCGCAGACGGCGGCATATGGCCGGAAGATGACAGAGCAGCGGCGTTTCCGTGCGGGCGAGGCGCATGGCCTCGCCATGGGCGACATGGCGAATGCTTCCATTTGCCGCACGCCACACGGCATCCTTGAGACCAACGATCAGGACCGGAATGTCGGGGGACGGCGTCATGGCCGAGCTTTATCGGCTGAGGGGGCGGGAACGCAAGCCGAACTCGTCGGGCCGCGCTATAAATAGCGCGCGCACCGGGCGGTTCAGTCCGTTTCGCTGGGATGACACCGGTTTCAGCAACGGATCAACGGCATGACGGCATCCATCACGATCAGGCTCGCCACAAAAGAAGACCGCGAGTCGCTGTCGCGGCTGTTTCACGCGATCGAGGTGCATTACTGGGGCGCCGATGCCCCGACGCAAGAAGCGGTGTCGGCACATGTCGATCGCGACATCCTGAATTCAGGCTGCGAAATGGCGATTGCCGAATGCGACGGCGTCGCGGTCGGGCTGACGACCTTCGCCCTTCTCTACCCGGCGCCGGATCTCGGCGGCCAATTGCTGATGAAAGACCTCTTCGTCACAAGCGATGCCCGTGGCCGTGGCATCGGCCGCGCCATGCTGGAATATCTGGCGCGACTCGCCGTCCAGCGCGGCTGCGTTCGCCTGGATTGGACGGCGGAAACCGACAACCCACGCGCGCTCGCGCTCTATGACAGCCTCGGTGCCAAGCGCGTCACCGAGAAGGTCTATTTCAGGGTCGATGGCGACTGTTTGAAACAATGGGCTTCGGACGGCGCACAGCGTATCGCCGACTCTATCGACAAACCTATTTCGGGCTGAATCGCCCGACGATCAAGACGAGCTTGTCGAGGACGGATGGGCAAAGCAAAGGCACGGCGAGACTTTCGCGATCGATGGCGGAAGGAATGGCGGAAGGATCAGGAGCGCTTTGCGCCGGTGATGAGGATATCGACCATCCCTCGCGCACGGCTCTCCCAGTCCGATTCCTTGCTCGCATAGGCAAGGCCGCCGATCGCGAGCAGCAGATCGAACGGCGCGACGTCCGCGCGAATATCGCCGTTCGCCTGAGCGCTGTTCACCAGACTGTCGATTGCAGTCTCGAGTCGCGGGCGCGAAGCGGCGTAGAGAGCCGTGGTGCCGCTGGCCAAAGTCGCGAGCAGATCGGCCATGAGCTTCTTGGTCGCGAGATAGTCGACGAAAAGGAACAGCCATTGCCGGAGGGCCTCGATCGGCGGATGGCTCTTCATGAGCCGCTCGGAATCCTCGGCGAGCCGGTCCAGTGCATCCCGGTAGACCTGCTCCACCAGCGCATCGCGGGTCGGGAAATGCCTGTAGAGCGTGCCGATGCCGACCCCGGCCTCGCGCGCGATCTCCTCGAGGCTCGCCGCGGCGCCGCTTTTTGCGAAACTGGCCTTAGCCGCCTCCAGCAGACGCTGGCGGTTGCGTTCGGCATCGGCGCGCGGCTTACGGATCTGTGAGCGCGCGGGTGGAGCGGGCGGAACGGCCACGCGCGGAGTCCTTCTGAAAAAAGAATCCTCTTGATAAACGGAGGCTTCCTCCGTATATAAACGGAGGCATCCTATCGTTTACTCCAGTTCGGATCGCGCAGCAAGCCGCAGGGCTAAGCGCGCCGGTCCAATGCATTCCATTCCAATCATCCAACATGGAGACAGAAAATGGCCGATTTTCATGGCTCGAGCGCGTTCGGAGCCACTTCGACCGCCGATGCGGTTCTGGCAGGGGCCAATCTCAGCGGCAAGCGGGTCTTGGTCACCGGCGTTTCCGCAGGCCTGGGTGTCGAGACCGCGCGTGCCTTGGCGGCGCGCGGCGCCCGCGTCATCGCCGCCGCTCGCGATCTTAAGAAAGCGGAATCGGCGATGGCCCAGGCCTGGACCGAAGCGAAGAATGGCGGCGGGATCGAGCTCATTGCCCTCGACCTTGCCTCGCTGGCCAGCGTGCGCGCTTGTGCCGACCAGCTGGTAGCGGCCGGCAAGCCGCTGGACCTCATCATCAACAATGCCGGCGTGATGGCCTGCCCGCTCGGCCGCACCGCTGACGGATTCGAGATGCAGTTCGGCACCAATCATCTCGGGCATTTCGTGCTGGTCAACCGCATCGCCTCGTTGCTGAGGCCGGGATCGCGGGTGGTGGCCCTCTCCTCCATGGGGCACCGCTACGCCGATGTCGCTCTCGAAGATCCGAACTTCGAGCGCAACGCCTACGATCCCTGGGTCGCCTATGGCCGATCCAAGACCGCGAACATCCTGTTCGCCGTCGCGTTCGACCATCGGCATCGCGATCGCGGCGTGCGAGCGACCGCGGTGCATCCCGGGGGCATCCAGACCGAACTCAGCCGCCACCTCACCGGCGACGACATGGCGGTCCGGGTGCAACGGCTGAACGCGGATCTCGCCGCCAAAGGCCGACCGCCGTTTCAGTTCAAGACCGTTCCGCAGGGTGCTGCGACCTCGGTCTGGGCCGGCGTCGTCGCACCGGCCGATGCGGTCGGTGCGCGTTATTGCGAGGACTGCCACGTGACGACGCGGGTGACCGATGAAGATATCGACATAGTCGTGGGCGGCGTGCGTCCCTATGCACTCGATCCCGCGCATGCCGAGGCGCTCTGGGCCAAGAGCGAGGAACTGGTCGGCGAGCGCTTTAGCTGAAGCGGACGGAAGGCAGATCGAACAGAAGCGCACCTTCTTCGTCCTCCGGAACGCGCGCCCGGATCGAACCTTCTGGATCGACAATCAAGGTGCAGCCGTGACTGGTCTGATCGGCGTGGGTGCCGACCACGTCGGCCGAGACGACCCAGCATCCGGTCTCGCGGGCGCGGGCTGAGAGATTGGCCGGACCCCGCGCCCGCCAGTTCTCGGCGTTCTTCACGCGCAGCATGTTATTGAGCGGATAGCAGAGCAGTCTCGCGCCCTGACGCGAAAGCGCCAGAGCAGGCTCGACGAAGTTGGCGTCGCTGCAAATGTTGATGCCGAAGCGCCAGCCATTGCGCTCGAACAGCGGATAGGCGGTGCCCGCATCGAAGCCCGGTTCATAAGGATGGGTTTTCGCATGGGCGCCGATGACGCGCCCGTCCCGCACGACCAAGGCGGTATCGTGCAGGAGCGCGGCGCGGCGTTCTATCATGCCGAGAACAATGGTCGCATTGAAGGCTGCAAGTGACGCTAAAACACGCGCCACGATGTCGTCCTTGAGGGAGAGCGCGCGGCGTGTGATCGTCTCGCGGTCGATCGCATAGCCCTGGAGATAAGCTTCCGGGAAGAGCGCGAGATCCACGCCTCGCATATCGCACCATGCGAGATCGTCACGCAGCCGCGATAAGATCCCGGGGATGTCGTCGAAGAGCGGAAAGCGTTGGAAAGTCGCGATCCGCGCGGACGTCTAGCCGAAGCATCCCGCCACCAATTGCCGGAAGGCATCGGCGCGGTGGCTCATCGCGTGCTTCAGCTCCGGATCCATCTCCCCGAAGGTGATGCCGTAGCCGTTCGGGCGGAAGATCGGATCGTAGCCAAAGCCGCGCTGTCCACGCGGCGCATCGACCAGCTCGCCGTTGACGCGGCCTTCGAAGACCTCGCAATGCCCATCGGGCCAGGCGAGCGCCAGGGCCGCGATGAAATGCGCGCCGCGCGGCTTGCCGGCGATCCCCTTCAGCACGCGGTCCATGGCATCGCCGAAATCCTTGCTGGGTCCCGCCCAGCGCGCTGAGAAGATGCCGGGGGCGCCGCCGAGCGCATCGACGCAAAGGCCGGAATCGTCGGCGAGTGCCGGCAGGCCGGAGGCTTTGGTGGCAGCCAGCGCCTTCAGCTTGGCATTGCCGATGAAGCTGTCTTCGGTCTCCTCCGGTTCGGGGAGGCCGAGCGCGCCGGCGGAGATGATCTCGATCGCGAAAGGCTGCAGCAGTTCGGCGATTTCCTTCGCCTTGCCCTGGTTGTGACTGGCGATCACCAGCTTGCGATCGGTGAAACGACGCGGCATCGGATTCAAGCGAGACCCAGTGCCTGCTTCTGCAGGCGGTTCAACTCGCCGATGCCATGGCGCGCGAGCTTCAGCAGCTCCAGGAACTGCTCTTCCGTGAAAGCCTTCTTCTCCGCGGTGCCCTGGATCTCCACGATGCCGCCGGTGCCGGTCAGCACGAAATTCGCATCGGCCTCCGCGGCGGAATCCTCGTCGTAATCGAGGTCGAGCACGCATTGATCCTGATGGATGCCGCAGGAGATCGCCGCCACCTGGTCGGTGAGGGGAATCTTCTTCACCGCGCCCATCTCCTTCATGAATTTGAAGGCGAGATAGAGCGCCACATAGGAACCGGTGATCGCCGCGGTGCGGGTGCCGCCATCGGCTTGGATGACATCGCAATCGAGGCGGATCTGGCGCTCGCCGAAACCGGTGAGGTCGGTGACGGCGCGCAGCGAGCGGCCGATCAGGCGCTGGATTTCCTGGGTGCGGCCGGATTGCTTGCCGCGCGCGGCTTCGCGATCGGTGCGGGTATGGGTCGAGCGCGGCAGCATGCCGTATTCGGCGGTAACCCAGCCCTTGCCGCTGCCTTTCAGGAAAGGCGGCGCCTTCTCTTCGATGGTGGCGGTGCAGAGCACATGGGTATTGCCGAACTTGGCGAGGCAGGAGCCTTCCGCGTAGCGGTTCACGTCCACCACCAATTCGATCGCGCGGAGACGGTCGGCGGTCCTGCCGGAGGGACGTGCGGAGGTCGTCATGATAAAATCCTAGAAGCTGAGGCGGCGATAGCGCGCGGAAACTACACGGCGCCGGGAGAGGGCGCAACGCAAGGAAGGCGGATCAGCCGCGTTTGCGGATGATCCCCATGAAATTGTCGTAGAGGCGACGCGAATCGCGAGCGAGATTCGGCATCTTTTCGCGCGCCTCGGTGTCGAGCCGGCTCAGCGAGCCTTGGCCGAGCGTTTCGTCCAGCGCACAGGCATAGGCCGGAATCTCGCCCCATTCGCCCACAGTGACCGCGGTGAGTTCGGTGTGGCATTGCAGGCCGTAGGCGACATTGCCGATCCGCATCGCCTGATTGGCACAGACGGGAGATTGCGCGAGGATCGCGGCTTCCGGTGGCGCTTCCAGAACACAGGCGCCATGCCATTGCAGCGCCTGAAACGGACTCTCGATGCCGGCGAAGAGCGGATCCGCGCGCCCGGCCTCGGTGAGTTCGACATCGAGGATGCCGATCTCCGACTGCGCCATCTTGTCGACCTTGCCGCCCAAGGCGGAGCCCAGCAACTGATGGCCGAGGCACAATCCGAAATAAGGCTTGCCGAGCTGCGTGACCCATTCCCGGATCGCCTGCTTCTCCGCCTTGAGCCAGGGATGCTCGACCTCTTCCCAGACATCCATCGGCCCGCCCATCACCCAGAGCGCGTCGTAATCCTTGAGGTCGGGAATCAATTGGCCTTCGTCGAGCTCGACGACGTCCCAGGCAATGCCGTCGGCCGTGAAGAACTCTCGAAAGATGCCCGGATGCTCGATGGCGATGTGTTGGAAAACCAGAAAACGCATGTGCTTCACCTTTGCGGGGCAAAGTCCAGCATGGCAGACCCCTGTTCCGCAATAAAATTTCTACCGCCTGTCGGATTTTGCCGATATTGACGCTGGGAGCCACCATACCTAGATTCAGGTCCAACCTTGAGGCACCGATGCAACATCTGCCGCGCAACCTGCCGCAGCATCGGCCGGTGTTGAGCGAGCTCTCCGAGCGCTCGCGCGAGATCTTCCGGCTGATCGTGGACACTTATTTCGAAACCGGCGAACCGGTGGGCTCGCGCACGTTGTCGCGCCGGCTGGGCGCGCTTTCGCCGGCGACGATCCGGAACGTGATGTCGGATCTCGAGGAACTGGGTCTCTTGTTCGCGCCGCATACCTCGGCCGGGCGGCTGCCGACGGAGCTGGGGCTCCGGCTGTTCATCGACGGATTGATGGAATTGGGCGGCCTCACCAATGAGGAGCGCGCGGCGATCGACGGGCAATGCCAGGCCGTCGGACGAAGCCTGCCGGAGGTGCTGGAACAGGCTTCCACCATGCTCTCCGGCCTCTCGCATTGCGCCGGCATGGTGGTGGCGCCGAAATCGGAACGGCCGCTGAAGCATATCGAATTCGTGCATCTCGCCCCGGGCCGCGCTCTGGTGGTCCTGGTCACCGAAGGCGGCATGGTGGAGAACCGCCTGATCGACGTGCCGGTCGGGCTGCCGCCATCGAGCCTGGTCGAGGCCACGAATTATCTGACGCAGCGCCTGGCGGGGCGGGACATCGCCACGGCGCGCAGTCAAGTGGTGCAGGATCTCGAATCCCAACGCGCCGAACTTAATGACCTTACGCGCAAAGTGGTCGAGGCCGGCCTCGCCACCTGGTCGAGGGGCAGCGGGCAGGGCGCCTTGATCGTGCGCGGCCAGACGAACCTGCTGGACAATGTCACGGAGATTGCCGATCTCGAACGCCTGCGCGGATTATTCTCCGCGCTGGAGGCTAAGGAACAGCTCTTGAAGCTGCTGGAAGCAACCGATATCGCCGAGGGCGTGCAGATCTTCATCGGCGCCGAAAACGAGCTCTTCGGGCTGGCCGGCTGCTCGGCGGTAATTTCGCCTTATCATGACAGCCAGCGCCGCCTGATCGGCGCCGTGGGTGTCATCGGCCCGAGCCGGATCAATTATGCCCGTATCATTCCGATGGTCGATTATACCGCCAAGGTGATCGGCCGAATCCTGGGTTAGAACGCTGAAAACACGGAAACTTCCTGCCCTGGGCAACCCGGGGGGATTTCCGCCCTTGAAACATATGATGGATTGATGGAGAACCGGTCCCCATGATGACCGACGATAAGATGGAAGACGGCGCACCGCCGGAAAATCCCAACGAAACCAACGATCTGGGCGATCTCGCCGGGGCCGAGCAGGAATTGGCGGCGGCCCATGCCGAGGCCGCGCAATTGAAGGATCAGCTCCTCCGTGCCATGGCGGAGACCGAGAACACCCGCCGGCGCGCGCAGCGCGAGCGCGATGACGCCCAGAAATATGGGGTCACCAGTTTCGCCCGCGAGATGCTTTCGGTGGCGGACAATCTGCACCGCGCGTTGGAAGCCATCCCGCAGGAGAGCTTGGCCGCCGACGAGGCCCTGAAGACTCTTTATGACGGTGTCTCGGCCACCGAGCGGCAGCTCGAGGCGGCTTTCGAGAAGCAGTCGATCAAGCGGATCTGGCCGGAAGGTGACCGCTTCGACAGCAACCAGCACCAGGCGATGTTTGAAGTGCCGGGCACCGACAAGCCCGCCGGCACCGTGGTCCAGGTCCTCCAGGCCGGCTACATGATCCACGACCGCCTGCTGCGTCCGGCGTTGGTCGGCGTCGCCAAGGGTGGCGCCGCCAATGACGGCGGCTCGCAACCGGGTTCCGTCGATACCGTCGCCTAGACTCTAAACGCTGAGATCGAGGCCGGTGCTGGCGCGATAGGAGAGCGCGTTGCCCGACCGCGTGTAAGCCGCGGAGGCTGCCGCGAAAGGCGGATTGTACAATCCCTGGCCGAGATGCTCCTGCGCGATCGATTGCGCCAGGAACGCGCTGGAGGGGCTTGTCGTGCGCGTGTTCAGATATTGGTAGGCCGCCGCGTTCTGATTGCCCGACCGGCGTGACGCGCGGGCATCGGCGCCGCCCGCGCCCTCGGCATTGACCTGCGTGGCATTGGATCGCGCGGCATTGGGCCGCGCGATATCGGACTGCGCCACCTGCTTGCGCGCGGATTCGTTCGTGCGCTGCGGGCTGTTCCCCGTGCTGCTGTCGTCGTTCTGATAAACCCGGAACCGAAATCGCCGCGCCCGCGCGCCGTCTTGCGCCGTCGAATCCGCAGCATCGCTCACCGTCCCGCGATACTGCGCGGGAGGATAAGGAGGCGTCGGGCGGAGCGGCACCGGCAACGCGAGGATTTGGGCGATATCTGTCATTCGTGCTTTCAGGATCAACCAACTACAATTTTAGGAAAGCCCCTCTAAAGAACAAGTGGCGTTATGCAAAATGACGAGAACTATCTTTGTTTACCAACAATTTGGTGTGGCTCCGGGGCTCAAGTGGGTTCGGCCTGATGTCGCAAATGTTAACTTTAAGGATTGATTCAGACTCTCCCCAATATGATGGCCATCACACAATGCGGCATCCAAGGGGTGTGACGAGCTTCGTGACGGCGACCAGGGGCAGCATAAAGTTGGACAGGCAGGCGGCCCTATCGGAGCGGGCGGTGCCGGCGCTTGACCCGAATTGGATCGCAAATTCGGTCAATGCGGCGGGCGATATGGCTTATCGCTGGGACATCCTCAGCGACAGCCTGCACTGGACCGGTAATCTGGCGGAGCTGGTCGGCGAGACCAGCCCCGAAGCCGTGGCCAGTGGCCATGGCTTCAACAATCGTATCCATTCCGAAGATCTCCCGATCCGGCTCAAGGCCTTGAGCGATCATTTCGCCGGCCAGGCGGGCTATGATTGCGAGTTCCGCCTGCGCAATGGGCAGGGTGTCGTTGCCTGGGTGCATGATCGCGGCAGCGCCCTGTTCGACGATCAGGGCATGCCCGTGGCCATGGCCGGCACGCTTCGGGTCATCACCGCGCGCAAGCAGACCGAGGCGCGGCTGGAGCGGATCGCCAATTACGACGAACTCACGGGTCACTTCAACAAGACACGCTTGCGCGACGAGCTCGACCAGTCGCTCACTTTCGCGCATCGCTTCTCGATACCTGGCGCCTTCATGGTGGTCGGCATCGACAAGCTGGCGATGATCAACACGGCCTTCGGCTATGAAGTCGGCGATGCCGTGCTGGTGGCGATCGGCCAGCGTCTCGATCGTTTCCTGCGTTCCAGCGACGTTGTCGGACGCCTCGGCGGCGACCGTTTCGGCGTCGTGCTCTCGCAATGCCGCGAAGACATGGTGGTCCATGCCATGGATCGCATCATCGACGGCATCCGCGAAGAGCCGGTGGAAATCGACGGCCAATCGATCCCGGTCAGCGTATCGATCGGCTGCGTGCTTTTTCCCGGCCTGGTCAACACGGCTTACGACGTGATGGCTAAGGCGGAATCGGCGCTCAACTTCGCGAAACGCGCGGGGCGGAGCTGCTTCAACACCTATCGCGTCTCCGAACAGCAGGGCATGCTGCATCGACAGGCGATGGATATCGGCGCCCAGGTGCAGCAGGCGATGCGCGAGCGGCGGCTGGTCTTCATGTATCAGCCGATCGTCGAGACCGACACCCATCGGGTGGCCAAATACGAAGCCCTGCTCCGGATGCGGGATGAAAAAGGCGCGATCGTGCCGGCCGGCGCCTTCGTGCCGATCGTCGAACAGCTCGGCATCGCGCGGCAGCTCGATCGCCATGTTCTCGATATGGCCGTGGAAGAGCTGCGCAACGCCCCCGACATCACTCTGGCCGTCAACATCTCCGGGCTGACCGCCTCCGATCCCTCTTGGCTCCGCGCGCTGATTTCCGCGGTCCGCTCCACGCCCCAGATTGCGCCGCGGCTGGAAGTCGAGATCACGGAAACCGCCGCCTTGCACGACATCGAGGAATCCGGCCGTTTCGTCAATGTGGTGCGCGATCTCGGCTGCCGCGTGGCGATCGACGATTTCGGCGCCGGCTTCACCTCGTTCCGGCATCTGAAGGCGCTCACCGTCGACCTGGTCAAGATTGACGGCTCCTTTGTGCTCAATCTGGCGAAAAACGTCGATAACCAGTTGTTCGTGCGCAACCTGATGGGTCTTGCCGCTTCCTTCGGCCTGGAAACCGTCGCGGAATTCGTCGAGAATCCCGAGGATGCGGCCTTCCTGCTGCAAGCCGGCGTCAAATACCTCCAGGGCTACTATTTCGGCCGGCCCGCGATGGAGCGCCTCTGGCAGCCGGGCGAGAGTATCACGCCGGTGCCCCTGGTCGCCGAATAGCGGCATCGCCGGGCAACAGCGCCGCCCTTTCCGCATG
>DASYDA010000547.1:0-1627 GCA_036499865.1 Dongiaceae bacterium
TTCGCCGCGACCGGCGGCCCGGCTTTCGCCAGCGACCTCGATCGCGGCCGGCGCGCGGGCAATTACGAGGATATGTGCAATTACATCCGGGTCATCCACCGCCTGAACGTGATCCATCAGGAAGGCGGCTGCCCGATCGAGCCGACCGACCTCCCGGCGGAAACCCGGCATCTCGATTTCTACCGCGCCGCCATCGGCCTCACCGACAAGACCTGGCAATGCTGGGCGCTGGGCGGCTATCGCGTCGAGGATGCGATCGAGATGGCGGCCATCGCCTTCGGCAAGACCCGCGAGGAATTGCGGCAAAAGCCGGTGACGCTCACCGTGGTGAATTCCAACTCGCCGTTGCGCCTCGATATCCCCATGGGCGAGGGCCTTTGCGCCATGGCCAAAGCCGGTCAACCCGTCGCCATGACGCCCTTCACGCTGTCGGGTGCGATGAGCCCGGTCACCATCGCCGGCGCCCTGGTGCAGCAGAATGCCGAAGCCTTGGCCTTGATCGCGCTTTCGCAGATGGTCAGCCCCGGCGTGCCGGTGATGTATGGCGGCTTCACCTCGAACGTGGATATGCGGACCGGCTCGCCCGCCTTCGGAACGCCCGAATATGCCAAGGCGGCGCTCGCCAGCGGGCAATTGGCGCGGCGCTACAACATCCCCTTTCGCTCCTCCAACGTGACGGCTTCGAATTGCGTCGATGTGCAGGCGGCCTATGAGAGCGGCATGTCGCTCTGGGGCACCATCATGGGCGGCGTCAATCTGATCGAGCATGCCGCCGGCTGGCTGGAAGGCGGCCTCACCGCCTCTTTCGAAAAACTGATTCTCGACGCCGAGATGCTGCAGTTGATGCGGGAATTCCTGAACCCGATCCAAGTCGATGAAGCGACGATGGGTTTCGAGGCGATCCGCGAAGTGGGACCCGGCGGGCATTTCTTCGGCACCGGACACACCCTCGCCCGCTTCGAACGCGCCTTCTACGAACCGATGCTCAGCGATTGGCGGAATTTCGAGAACTGGCAGGATAGCGGCTCGAAAACCGGGACGGAGCGCGCCAACGCGATCTGGAAAGAGCTGCTGCGGACCTATGAAGCGCCACCGCTCGATCCCGGCATCGCCGAAGCGCTCGATGCCTATATGGCGCGGCGCAAAGAGGAAATCGGCCGGCAATCGGCGTGATCCACCTTCATAGGACGCCGCGACTTCGCTAAGATTTCCGTCCTGCGGGGGAGGAATCCATGCGGAGCTTGTTGTTTTCGCTGGTCATGGTGCCAGGCATCCTGATGTTGGTCGCCGCCATGCCGGCCTTGGCCGAGCCGCGCATCGCGCTGGTGATCGGCAATTCCAATTACGGCGGGGATCTCGGCAGGCTGCCCAATCCGGTCAACGATGCCGAGCTGATGTCCTCCACCTTGAGGAAGCTCGGCTTCCAGGTGATCAAGGTCACCGATGCGGACCAGCGGCAGATGAAGCGGGCGATCGCCGATTTCGGCACCAAGCTGGCCAATGCGGGTTCGCAAGCGGTGGGCCTTTTCTATTATGCGGGCCACGGCCTGCAGATCGACGGCGAGAACTACATCATCCCCGTCCATGCGGATATCGAGAAGGCGGCGGATGTCGATATCGAGGCGGT
>DASYDA010000548.1:0-13850 GCA_036499865.1 Dongiaceae bacterium
TATGCAGGGTTTCGCCGACGATGCCGCGGATGTCGTATTCGCGCAGAATCGATGCGTGGAACTGATGGCCTTTCGGCATTTACCATATCTCCGGGAATTGCTGCGGTGCGGGAATCTAGAACAGTCCCGGTACGAACGCCAGAGTGGGTGGCGGGTTCCTGGCCGACCGGTTCGTAAATCGACCGGTCACCGACTGTTCTCAATCGGCCGTTTTTAATTGACCATTCTCGATCCAGCTGGCGGGCATGACTGAGCTGGCGCTCCAGCCCCCGCCCAGCGCCTTGTAGAGCGACACCGCCGCCTGGAACTGTGCCTGGATGGTCTGGGTCTCCTGGTCCTGGGCCTGGAACAGGGTGCGCTGGGCGTCCAGCACCGCCAGCAGCTCGATGGATCCCGCCTTGTATTGCGCCTGGGAGATCGCCAAAGCCGTGGCGGCCTGTTGGCGCTGGGCGTCCAGGAAGTCGCGCTGGTCGCGCAAGCTGTCGATGGAGGCGAGGGCGTTTTCCACATCCGAGAGACCGTGCAGGATGGAGGTCTTATAGCTCTGGATCAGCTCGATCTGCTTTCCGTTGGAAACATCCCGCTGTGCCCGCAACTGTCCGGCGTCGAAGATTGGCTGGGCGAGAGAAGCCGCCGCCGAATAGGCGGCACCCGCACCGAAGGAAGCGAACGAGACGGCGAGCGCTTCCAGGTTGAGCGAGGCGCTGAGATCGATGCTGGGCAGCATCGCCGCCCGGGCGGCATTGAGATTGGCATTGGCGGCCTCGAGATTGGCCTCCGCCTCCTTGATGTCCGGCCGCCGGGTCAAAAGGCCAGATGGCAGGCCGGCGCCGACCGTCGGCAAGGCGATCCCGTTGAGGCTTTGGCCTTTCACCTGGAAGCCTTCCGGATTGCGGCCGAGCAACAGGGCCAGCGCGTTCAAAGATTGCTTCTCCTGCAATTGCAGTGGCGGAATCGCGGCCTGCTCAGCGGCGACCTGGCTGCGCTGCTGGGCAAGGTCCAGCGGCGAGACGGCGCCGTTCTTGGCCTTCACCTCGACCACGCGCTCGACTTCCTGGGCGCTGTCCAGGGTCTGCTGCGCCACAGCGATGCGGTCGCGCAGGGCCAGGATCTGCAGATAGGTCGTGGCGACCCCGGAGGTCACGGTGAGGGCGACGGTCTCGCGGTCGTATTGGTTGGCCTGGAGCTGCGATTGGGCGGCACTCACGTTGTCCTGGTTCTTGCCCCAGAAGTCGAGTTCGTATTGTGCGCTCACCGAAGCCCCGGCACTGCTCCGCTGGCTGGTGTTGCTGCCGCCGGAATTCCCATTCAAATCGCTGGCAAGGCTTTGTGAGACCAGGCTGGGGGGGACCGCTGGGCCGCGCTGCCGGAGATCGCCGCCCAGCGTGATCAAGGGCCAGAGCGACGCCTTGGTCACGCGGAGCTGTGATTCCGCCTGGACCACCCGCGCGGCTGCGGCTGTGATATCCAGATTGTTCGTCTTGGCCTCGGCGATCAGCGTGTCGAGCTCGGGGCTTTGGAAATTGCGCCACCAGTCCGGCGCCGGCCAGGCATCCACACCCGCCGCCACCTTCGTGGCGACCGGGCCGGACCAGGCGGCGGGCATGGTGATGTTCGGCTGTTTGGGGCCGGGGCCGGTATTGCAACCGGCCAGCACCGTCGAGAGCATCGGCATCAGCAAAAGCACCGTCTTGAAGTTGCGCATGCGCCGATACTCGCCGGTCATTCACTGGCCAGCGCGACCACGGGGTCGAGGCGCGCTGCCTTCAATGCCGGTGCGAAGCCGAAGATCAGGCCGACCGCCACCGCGCAGCAGAAGGCGAGGACGATCACCGAAACCGAGATCAGGATCGGGACACTGAAGTGGCTGAAGCCGTCCGCCATGGCAAAGCCGCAGCCGATGCCGAGCAAACCGCCGAAGATCGAGACAACCACCGCTTCGGTCAGGAATTGCTGCAGGATGTTGCGCATGCGCGCACCGGTCGCCATGCGGATGCCGATCTCGCGCGTGCGTTCGGTGACGCTGACCAGCATGATGTTCATGACGCCGATGCCGCCCACGATCAGCGATATGGCCCCGACGGAACCCAGCAGGATGGTGAGGGTGGTCTGGGTCTCCTTGGCGGCCTGCAGGATTGCCGCCATGTTGCGGATCTGGAAGTCCTGGGTCTGGTGCCGCGCGGTCAGGAGCCGGGTGACGGCGTCCTGCGTCTGGTCGATCTGGCCGACATCCCGCACGGCGACGGTGATGGTCTTGACGTTGCGCTGGCCGAAGAGTCGCAGGCTGCCGGTCGAGAGCGGCACGAAGATGACGTCGTCCTGGTCGGTACCCGAGGCGGTCGCGCCTTTCGGCGACATGACGCCGATCAGCTGGAACGGCACATTGTTGATCAGCACGAACTTGCCGACCGGATCGGTCCCTCGTGGAAATATGTTATTGACCACGGTCTGCCCCAGCACCGTCACGGCGGCGTAGCGGCCGGCATCGGATTTGCTGAAGAAAGTGCCTTTCTCCACCGGCCAGTCTCGGATGGTGGGCAGCTCGGCGCTGGTCCCGGTGGCACTGGTCTGATAGTCGGAATCGCCGAACCGCACGGTGACGGGGGCGCTCAATTCCGGCACAGCTGCCTGCACGTTGCTGAGACCGGCGATGGCCTCGGCATCCTGTGGCACCAGGGTCGCGATCGTGCCGCCATTGCCGTGCTGATTGGGCGCGCCGGGGCGAACGAGCAGCAGATCGGTGCCCATGGAGCCGAAGTGTTCGAGCACGGCCAGGCGTGCGCCGTCCCCGACGGCCAGCATCGTCACCACCGAGCCGACGCCGATCACGATGCCGAGCAGGGTGAGGGTCGTCCGCAGCAGGTTGGCGCGCAATGCCCGAAATGCCATGCGCGTGGTCTCGATCAGTTCGTCGATGCGCCGCGTGCGATCGACGAAATCCAGCGTCCCCACGGAGACGGTGCCTTCCGCACCTGGCTCCATTTGGCGCGCGGATTCGTGCCTGGGCTGGAGCACGTCGGCGACGATGTCGCCGTCCTTGATCTCGATACGGCGGCGCGCATGCCGCGCGACCTCGATATCGTGCGTGATGATGACGATGGTGTGGCCCCGATCGGCCAGCTCTTCGAGGAAGCGCAAGACTTCTCCGCCGCTGCGGCTGTCCAGCGCACCGGTGGGTTCGTCGGCCAAGATCACGGCGCCGCCATTCATCAGCGCCCGGGCGATGGAGACGCGCTGCTGCTGGCCGCCGGAAAGCTGGCTGGGACGGTGATGTGTCCGGGCGCCGAGGCCGAGGAGCTCGAGCAGGCCGGCGACGCGGCGCTTGCGCTCCACGGGCGCCATGCCGGCATAGATCGAAGGAATCTCGACGTTCTCCGCCGCCGTGGCGGTCCCGATCAGGTTGTAGCTCTGGAAGACGAAGCCGAAGAGCTTGCGCCGCACCCAGGCAAGCTGCCCGCGATCCAACTGCGAGACGTCGGTTCCGGCCAGGAAATAATGGCCGCCGGTCGGACGGTCGAGGCAGCCCAGGATGTTCATCAGCGTGGTCTTGCCGGAGCCGGAAGCGCCCATGATGGCGACGAATTCGCCCTGCCGAATGGTGAGCGAGATGCCGTGCAGCACCTCGACCTGCTGCTCGCCGCCGGGATTGTAGACCTTGGTCACGCCCTCGAGTTCGAAGAGTGGCGCGCCGAGCGTTGCCGCCGTGGGGCTGAGGCGGTTCATAGCCCGCGCCCCAGGCCGCCGTCCGGGCGCCCGCTGCGATATCCGCCATCCGGCGCGTTCGCATCCGCATCGCGACGCCCGACGATCACGACTTCGCCGGATTTGAGGCCGGAGAGCACCTGCGCCGAGACGCGATTCATCAGACCGACTTGGATCTGCCGCCGCTCCCGGTGCCCGTCGGGCCTGAGCACACGCACCTCGTAGGATTTGCCTGCATGGCCATCAGCCACCGGGGCGGAGGGCGGAGGGGCGGAACGCGGCGGGGTCGCGGCGGCCGTCATGGAGGCTGGTATGACGGCGCCCGGTGCCTCTTCCGCGTCGTCGTCGGTGGTGCGGCCTTCCCGCAGGGCCGCGACCGGCACCGTGACGACGTTCTTGACGGATGACACCACGAAGAAGACCTGGGCGCTCATCTGCGTCATCAACTTGCCGTCAGGATTGGCGACGTCGAACAAGGCCGGAAACAGCACCACATTGTTCACCACATCCGGCGTGGGCAGGATCTGCCGCAGCTTGCCGCGCCATTGATGGCTCTGGTCGCCCAGTGTGGTGAAATACGCGTCCATGCCGAGCTTCAGGCGCGGAACATCGGCTTCGGAGACTTGGGTCCAGACCGTCATCGTGGAGAGATCCGCGAGGCGGAGAATGAGCGGCGCCACCTGATTGGCGTTCAGGGTCTGGCCCTGCTGCGCGGTCAGCGCGACCACCGTGCCGGTGATCGGGGCATAGATCTTGGTATAGCCGAGATTGGCTTGATCGAAGGCAAGCGTCGATTGCGCCTCCTTCGCCTGGGCTTGCAAGGCGGCGAGCTGCGCCTTGTTTGATCGTGCCGCGGCTTCGGCGACCTGCAGCGCGTCCTCGCTGGTGGCATCTTCCTTCATCATGTTCTGCTGCCGCGTCAGCTGCTCGGCAGCGAGATCCAGCTGTGCCCCTTTGTCCACGATTTGCGCCTGCAGGTTTGCCAAGCCGGCTTGGTCCGCGGTCACCTTCGCCTGCTGCAAGGTCGGGTCGATCTCGGCGAGGAGATCGCCGGCCTTGACGTTCTGGCCGATCTGTACGGCGATCCTGGTCAGCTGTCCCGAAACCTGGGCGCCGACATCGACGTAGTTCTTCGGCTGCAGATTGCCGAGCGCTGTTACGCTGTCTTCAACATTACCGGTGGTGACGGATGCGGTGACCCAGCGCGCGGTATTCTCCTCATGCGGCCTGAGATACAACCACCATGCCGTCGTCGCCGCGGCCGCGATGACGATCGCGCCGAGTGAGATCCATCCCCAACCGCGCTTGCGGCGCGGGGGTGGGCGGTTTCCGGTTCTCAGCTCGCCTCCCGGATTTACCCCAGGGTTTACCCCAGGGTTTACCCCGGGATTTACCCCGGGATTTATTTGGGGAAAGCCGGCTGGAGCCTCGCCGGTAGTCGCGTGGAATCTGTCGCGCGCGTCAGCTTCCGGAGACATTCTCGGTTCAGGGGACATAGCGCCCAATTCCTTCAATCGCTGAAGCATGAACCGACCTACGCCTTATGGCGAATGCCGATCGATCTGCTTGTGATACGATGCCAAGAGGCCACTCCCTGCGGCTGTGCTAAGTCGAAAGGAGTAATTGAAAGATTCGCGGCTGATCGATTAGAAATAGGCAGCGCCTTGCGAATCTCAACTATAAATATCAATATCTTGCCGCCAGTGACGGGAACGGAGAGGACGTGCAAGCCGCTGCGATCCTACTGCATCGAGCACCCCCGACATCGCTTCTGCTCTCAGCGATCGTCTCGATACAGCTCGCTTCGGCGTTGGCCATCGATCTGTTTCCCATATATGGGCCGATCGGCGTGCTGTTTCTGCGCATGGCGATTGGCTCCGCGCTGCTGTGCCTGTTGTACCGGGCAGAGGTTGTCGGGGCACTCCACAAGGCTCCTCTTGGCATCCTGCTGCTCGGTTTAACAATGGTGGCGCAGAGTGGCGCTTTCTATGAGGCGATTTACCGCATTCCGCTCGGCATCACGGTATCCATCGAATTTCTAGGGCCGCTGGGCCTCGCTTTCGCAACTTCGCGACGGCCGGCCGACATCCTGTGCGTTTTAGTCGCGGCGGCCGGGGTCCTTCTGTTGACGCCGAAGATCGGCATCAGCCTCGATCTCGTCGGTGTGTGCTATGCCGTTGTCGCCGCGGCGGCTTGGGCTTGCTTCATCGTGATCAGCCGCAGCCTCAGCCGTTCGATACCGGGCGGCGTTGGACTGGCGATGGCGATGGCCGTGTCGAGCATACTGCTATTGCCCGCGGTCGGGATGCGGACGTTGAGGGACGTCGCCTTCCATCCGGGAACGCTCGTCACGATCTTCGGCGTGGCGCTATTCTCCGCGGCAATTCCATCGTTGTTCGAGTACCTGGCGCTGAAGTCGATGCCGGCCAAGAAATACGGCGTGCTGATCTCGCTCGAACCCATCGTCGCGACCATGATCGGCTTCGTGCTCTTGAGCGAATCCCTCGACTTTCGTGCCGGCATCGCGATCCTGCTGATCTCCACGGCCTCCATCGCCACCGCGCTGTTGAGCCGGCCCGGCCGGTTGGCTGACTGATGATTGACGGGCTGATCGATTGCCGGAACAGCGAGCGTATTGAATTTTCGCGGCTAGGGCACGGCCGATTCCATAGGATCGATGTTCATGCCGGCGGTGGCGGCTTTGGCGCGCAATTGCTCGAATTCATGGAGAGCCGCCTCATCCGCGGGATTGCGCCCCAGCCGCGCCAGGGTTCTTCCGCGCGCAATCATCAGGTCCACGGTGGGTAAGGGCTCCCGCGCCGTGTATTGCGCAAGGTCGCCGGCGAAGCGCTCGGCCTCCGTCCAATCGCGTTCCCGCAAAGCCCAGTCGATCGCATAGACGCGGAACCAGATGTGATTGTGGGAGAGACCGGTTTCCCGAAGCAAGGCGCGACCTTCGGCAATCGCGGCCTGTCGGCGATCCCTGTCGGTTTCGACAATGCAGAGCACGCCGCAGATCAACGCACCGCAGAAACCGCTGCCCGTTTCCTTCGCGATCCGGAAGCCATCGCGCGCATGCACGACGCCTTCTGCACCGCGCCCCGCACGATGACGTTCCATGCCGAGAATTGAGAGTAAGATCGCTTCATAGCGCCGCGCGCCCAGCGCCCGGGAACGTTCCAGCGCAAGTTCCGTGATTTCCGCCAGGCCGTCCTGGCGTCCGGACATCATCAGGATATAGGCGCGGCATTCGAGCGCAAACATCTCGCCGAAGCGGTCGCCGAGTTCCAGCGCCAGGCGCCGCGACTCTTCGGCCATCGACAGCGCCTCATCGAGCCGCATCGAATAAAGCAAGGCATGCGCGGCCATGCACTGATTGGCGGGCATGATACGCAGCAGGCGGGCATCGTGGGCGATTTCGACGGCGCGGAGGAACTGCCGCCCGCAGCTGACGAGCCGGCCCTCCATGTAATAGGCATCGCCCAGCCCGCTTCTCGCCCGTGCCATCCATTCGGGCACGCCGGCGCGTTTGGCCGCAGCCAAAGCGCGGCGGTGCTCGGAGAGGCAATCCTCGGCGCGACCCATGGCGAAATTCAGGTTTCCGCGCTGATAGCAGATCTCCGCGAGCAGAGCGGGCTCGCCCAAGCTGGTGGCGATCGGCTCGGCTTCCGCCAGGCTGGCGAAAGCCTGCGGGATTTCCGCCAGCATCCGGTCGGCGGCGGCAAGGCCGATCAGGCCGCTGCAGCGGTCACGTGCATCCGTGGATTCGGTTGCGATCGCGAAGGCCGACCGCGCCGGCTTGGCCAAGCCGATATCCATCCCGAGACGACCAGCCGCGAGGCCGAGCGCCACGCGATCCTCCGGCCGCACCGCAATGGCGAGGCCGCGCTCCGCCAGGCGCAGCGCCCGATCCGCGTGATAGGCGACGGCCTCGTATTCCGCCGCTGCGATATAGGCGCGGGGCGCTCCGGCATCCTCGGCGCGGTCGAGATGCTCGGCGTGGAGGGCGGGATCCCGATCCAGGAACAGCTTAGCCGCCGCGCGATGCAGCGCGAAGCGCCGCTCCCGGGTCAACGAGCTATAGGCGCCGTCACGGATCAAGGCATGGGCGAAGAGCAGACCGTCCGCTTCCGGCCGCAGCAATTGCCGGCGCAGCAATTCTGCGGGATCGTAATCGGGACGCTGGATCAGAGCGGCGAGATCGTTCCGTTCTGAGCGTTGGCCGAGGATCGCCGCCGCCTGCAAGGCCTGGCGGTCCTGCGCACCCAGTTGATCGAGCCGCGCCAGGACCACGGATTGGAGGGATTGCGGCAATTTTTCACCGCCACCGCCCTCGCGCAGGAGCTGCTCCAGGAACAGCGGATTGCCCCCGGCGCGCGCGATGCAGCGCCGGGCGAAGTCGTCCATTTCCTGGCGCAATGCCTGTGCCAGGAGAACGGCCTCCTCGGTTCGGAGCGGACCCAGATCGATCGCGGTCAAGCGGCCCTGCCGCAACCCGGCCCGAAAGGCGTCGTCGAATGGATCGCCTTCAATGCGTGTGGTGAGTGCCAGGACCAGCTGTGTGCCCCCGGTGACCTCTGCCAAGGCGGCGAGATGCCCGAGCACGGCGGCATCGCTCCAATGCACGTCCTCGACCAGGATAAAAACCGAACCGGCTTCCGCCGCCTTTGTCGCGAGCTTAGCCAGCACGGCGCTCTTGCCGCGATTGCGGGCGGCATGGCTCATCGCTTCATAGGTCGCGCGTGCCGCCTCCGGCTGGGGCGCATCCAGCAGATCGCGAAGATAAGGCCGATCGGCCGCTTCGAGTTGGGATGCTTCAAGCGGGGATTCAGGCTCGCCGCCTCCGGCGATCCGGGCCAGCAGACCTTTCGCGAGGACACGTTCCATGCCGCTTTCCCGCATCCCGCCGAAATCGAGCACGAGCGCGCGCAAGGCGCAGAAGCCGCGTTGCTTCGCCTGGTCATGAAAGGCATCGGCGAGGCGCGTCTTGCCGATACCCGGCTCACCGCGCAGCACGATCGCCGCTCCCCGGCCATCCGTCAGGGCCGTATCGATCAATGCGGAGAGTTGTGCCAATTCCGCGCGCCGGCCGACCAGAGCGCGCTCGCTTGAGCCGCGCATCGGCGCCTGCGAAGCCTCACCCGGCGCCGCTTGCGCCATCGGGGAAACACGAAACGTCTCGACCGGCCCGGCGATGCCTTTGAACGCCAATGCGCCCAGAGGCTCCGTGACGGCGTTCCGGCTGGCGCCTTGCCGCACCGTGCCGGAGATCAGCGTATCTCCGGACCCCGCGCGCTCCATCAGCCGCGCCGCCAGATTGACCGAGTCGCCGATCACGGTGTAGGCGCTGTGCGAAATACTGCCGAGCCCGCTGGCCACCACCTCGCCGCTGGCGATCCCGATATGCACCGACAAGACCTGGCCGGTCCGGGCGGAGAGGGCCGGCATCGCCTGGTGAATGGCGGAAGCGGCCAGCACGGCCCTCTCTTCGTCATTGCCATGAGCGATCGGCGCGCCGAACAGGGCCATCACGGAATCGCCGATATGCTTGTCGATCCGCCCGCCGAAGCGGACCGCGATCTCATCCACGGCTTCGAAGAACTGGGTGAGCAGGCGATGCGTGTCCTCGGGGTCGAGCCGCCCGGAAAGCGCCGTATAGCCGCAGATATCGACAAACATCACCGCGACGGGACGGATCTCGCCGATGGGAAGCTCGCCGGTGGAAACCGGAGGGGTAGGGCTCGCTCCGGCGGGGGCCGGGGTCAGTTCCAGCCCGCAGCCGCCACAGAAGCGGTCGTTGGGTCCGTTGGCGAAACCGCAATGCAGGCAGGCGACCGGCAGGGGTTTGCCGCAGGCGGCGCAAAAGCGTCGCCCTGGGGCGTTCTCGCCCCGGCAGGCCGGACACAGGATGACTTTGGGTCCAGGCATGGTCTAAGCCTTGTTCGCCGGGCCAACCGGTGGCGCCGGCGCATGCCGATCTTCGCACCCACAGCAATCGGAACACGGGGCGGGGCCGTGGTCAATGCGGCTTGACCCTGGTTATGATGCCGACAAAGTATCAATGCAGTTAAGGCGGCAAAATGATCGTTTCCTGTGGCGAGGCGCTGATCGACTTCATGCCGATATCAGTGGATGGCGTGACCGCCTTCAGGCCGTTTCCCGGCGGTTCGCCTTTCAATGTCGCGGTCGGCCTCGGCCGCCTGCAGGTGCCCACCGGCTTTCTCGGCCGGGTCTCCACGGATTTCTTCGGCGATCTCTTGATGGAAACGCTGACGCAGAACCATGTCGCGCATCGCCATGTGCGGCGTGCGGCGGACCCGACCACCTTGGGCTTCGTCAGCCATCCGGCTGATGGCGAACCTCAATACGCCTTCTATGCCAATGGCGCCGCGGACCGCCTGATCGCCGAACGCGATCTGCCGGATGCCCTGGACGATGCGGTTGCCTGTCTGCATTTCAGTCTGGGCGCGATCTCGCTCACGGTGGAACCGGCGGCGACCACCTATGAGACGCTGATGCGTCGGGAAGCCGGCAAACGCGTCGTGGCGTTCGACCCCAACATACGCCCCGGCCTGATCCCGAACCGCGAGGCCTATCGTCAGCGTCTGGAAACCTGGGTTTCGCTCAGCGATCTCGTAAAGGTGAGCCGCGCCGATCTCGATTGGCTCTATCCGGGGCGAAATGCCGAAGAGGCCGCCGCTTCCTGGCATAAGCTCGGTCCGAAGCTGGTGGTGGTCACTCTGGGTGCGGAGGGCGCATTCGCCCTCTCGAATTCGCATCGCGTGGCCGTGCCCGGCCGCAAGGTGAAAGTCGCCGACACCGTCGGTGCCGGCGACAGTTTCCACGCCGCACTGCTCGCCGGATTGCATGACGGCGGCTTGCTGAAGCGTGAGCGGTTGGCGGATCTGCCGGATGACGTGGTGCAAAAGCTTTTAGAGCGTGCCGTCGCAGCCGCCGCGATCACCTGCAGCCGCCCCGGCGCCAATCCACCGACCAAGGCGGAGTTGGCGGCCTTCCTCTAGGCGTGCTTCAAGGTTTCTGCCAAACCGCGCCGTTCGGAAACTCGAAGCGGTCCAGGCTTTCCGGCTTCATCTCAATGCTGTAGCCGGGCAGTTTCGGCGGCATGTAGCGGCCGTTCCTGATCGCCACCGGATCGAGGAAATGCTCGTGCAGGTGATCGACATATTCCAGCACCCGATGCTCGAAGGAGCCCGAGACGCAGAGATAGTCGATCATGGCGAGGTGCTGCACATATTCGCAGAGGCCGACACCGCCGGCATGCGGGCAGACCGGTACGCCGAATTTCTTCGCCATGAGTATGACTGAGAGGATCTCGTTGACGCCGCCCATGCGGCAGGAATCGATCTGGCAGAAGTCGATCGCCTGGGCCTGGAAGAGCTGCTTGAAGATGACGCGGTTCTGGCACATTTCTCCCGTCGCCACACCGATCCCGAGCGGCTTCACCGCCTTGCGCACGGCGGCGTGGCCGAGCACGTCGTCGGGGCTGGTCGGCTCCTCGATCCAGAGCGGCTTCCAGGGCGCCAGCTCTTTCACCCAATCGATCGCCTGGCCGACATCCCAGACCTGGTTGGCGTCGATCATCAGGAATCGGTCGGGACCGATCTCCTCGCGGATGACGGCGCAGCGGCGTTTGTCGTCGGCGAGATCGCGGCCGACCTTGATCTTGATATAGTTCAAACCCTGGGCGATCGCCTCGCGGCAGAGCCGGCGCACCTTCTCCTCCGGATAACCGAGCCAGCCGGCGGAAGTGGTATAGGCGGGGAAACCGATCCGCTCCAGTTCGACGATCCGCCCCGCCTTGCCGACAGCGCCTTTGCGCAGCATATCGAGCGCTTCCTCGCGGGTCAGCGCATCGGTGAGGTAGCGGAAGTCGATGAGATCGACGAATTGTTCCGGCGTGAGATCGGCGACCAGCCGCCAGACTGGCTTCTTCTCCGCTTTGCCCCAGAGATCCCAGACCGCATTGACCAAGGCGGCGACCGAGAGATGCAGGACGCCTTTTTCCGGGCCTACCCAGCGCATCTGGTCGGGATTGGCGAAGCGTTGCCACCAGGCGCCCATCTGCCGCGTGATTTCCTCGAGGCTCTTGCCGATCAAAGCGGGCGCCAGGGCGTCGATCGCGGCGACGCAGAGCTCGTTGCCCTTGCCGATGGTGAAGGTGAGGCCATGGCCGGCCAGACCCGGCCGATCGGTCTCCAGCACAACATAAGCGGCGGAATAGTCTGGATCCGGATTCATCGCATCGGAGCCGTCAGCGTGCTGCGACGTCGGAAAGCGGATATCGCGGGACTTCCAGCCGGTGATGGTGGTCATGGCAGTTTCACCTTACTTGGTTAGACCCGTCGACCCCTCACCCTAACCCTCTCCCTCAAGGGGAGAGGGGACGCCGTGGCTTGAGTCTTTACACGGGCCGCAGGCTAGACCGTCAGGAGCCGCCGCCAAGAAAGTCTCCCTCTCCCCTTGAGGGAGAGGGCAGGGGTGAGGGGTCGCTCGGAACGCGCCGCGCAATCGCCACGCCGGCAGCACACCTCATCGCGACTAAGCCGCCACGGTCTTCTGCTGCTGCTCGCCGAGGCCGGCGATGCCGAGGCGCATGGTCTGGCCCGGTTTCAGATAGATCGGCTTCGGCTTCTGGCCCATGCCGACGCCGGGCGGCGTGCCGGTGGAGATCACGTCGCCGGGCTGCAGGCTCATGAACTGGCTCAGATAAGAGACCAGGAAGGGCACCTTGTAGACCATGGTCCTGGTGCTGCCGTTCTGGTAGCGCTTGCCGTTCACTTCGAGCCACATGTCGAGATTGTTGAAATCCTTCACCTCGTCCTTGGTGACCAGCCAGGGCCCGATCGGGCCGAAGGTGTCGCAGCCCTTGCCCTTGTCCCAGGTGCCGGCGCGCTCGATCTGGAATTCGCGCTCGGAGACATCGTTGATCACGCAAAAACCCGCGACGTAATTCATCGCGTCCTTTTCGCTCACATATTTGGCTGCCGTGCCGATCACCACGCCGAGTTCGACTTCCCAATCGGTCTTCTTGGATTTCCGGGGAATTTCGACATTGTCGTTGGGGCCGACGATGGCGCTGTTCGCCTTCATGAACAAGACCGGCTCCGGCGGCACGGCAAGGCCGGATTCCGCCGCATGATCGGCGTAGTTGAGACCGATGCAGAGGAACTTGCCAATATCGCCGACGCAAGGCCCGATCCGCGGATTGCCGCGCACGGCCGGCAACTTCGAAGCATCGAGCTTCGCCAGCTTCTTCAGCGAGGCGGGACTCAGGGTCTTGCCGGCGATATCGTCCACCACCTTCGAGAGGTCGCGCAGCTTGCCATTCGCATCGAGAAGGCCGGGCTTTTCCCTGCCCTTAGGGCCGTAACGCAGAAGTTTCACGAGATTTCTCCTTCAGAAAAGATGTCGTTCAGTTGACCCAGCCGCCGTCGATCACATGGACCTGGCCGCTGGTATAGGCGGATTCGTCGGAAGCGAGATAGAGCGCCAGGGCCGCGATCTCTTCGGGCGTGCCGAGGCGGCCCATGGGCTGGCGCGCCAGGAAAGCCTTGCGGACCTCATCGACGCCGGTGCCCTGTGCCGCGCTTTGCGCGCTCATGCGATCGTCCAGCGAAGGCGATTGCACGGTGCCGGGAGCGATCGCGTTGCAGCGAATGCCTTTGGTGACGTAGTCGGCGGCGACGGATTTGGTGATGCCGACCACCGCCGCCTTGCTGGCGGTATAGGCGAAGCGGTTCGGCACGCCTTTCACGCTCGATGCGACCGAGGCCATGTTGACGATCGAGCCCTTGCCGGCGGCGAGCATGGCGGGCAGGAAGGCCCGGATCATGTGGAACATGGCGCGGCAATTGAGATTGAAGGCGAAATCCCAGTCCTGCTCGCTGCATTCCAGAATGGAACCGGCATGGACATAGCCCGCGCAATTGAACAGCACGTCGACGGTACCGGTCTCCTTCGCGAAGGCCTCGATGGCGGCCTTATCGGTGACGTCGAGTTTCGCGGTGACGATGCCGGGCACGTCCTTCTGCAAGGTCTCCAGCGTCTTCGCATTGATGTCGGTCGCGATCACCTTGGCGCCTTCGCGCGCGAAAGCGACGGCGCTCGCGCGCCCGATGCCTTGTCCC
>DASYDA010000549.1:0-9862 GCA_036499865.1 Dongiaceae bacterium
GCGGTCAGCATCAGGGTGCGGGGGATGGGCGTCGCGGTCATCACCAGGAGATCGACGCCCTTGCCCTTCTCGGCGAGCGCGATGCGCTGCTGCACGCCGAAGCGGTGTTGCTCATCGACCACGGCCAGCCTGAGATCGGCGAACTGGATGTCGTCCTGGACCAAGGCATGCGTGCCGACCACGATCTTCAGGGACCCGTCGCTGAGCGCGGAGAGGATCGTTTCGCGGCTGCGACCCTTTTCGCGCCCGGTCAGCAGCGAAATCGAGATACCAGCGGCCTCGGCAAGAGGCTTCAGGGTCGCGAAATGCTGGCGCGCGAGGATATCCGTCGGCGCCAGCAAAGCGGCCTGGCCGTTGGCCTCGACGGCGATCAGCATGGCCATCAGCGCCACGATGGTCTTCCCGCTGCCGACATCGCCCTGCAGCAGCCGCAGCATCCGATGCGACCCGGCGAGATCGGATTCGATCTCGGCTATGGCGGTGGTCTGCGATCCGGTAAGCGCATAGGACAGGGCGCGCAGAACCCGTCCGCGCAGGATGCCGTTGCCGACGCTGGGGCGACCGGGCAGGCGGCGGTTGTGCTGCCGGGTCAAGGCGAGCGCCATCTGATTGGCAAGCAACTCGTCATAAGCGAGCCGTTGGCGCGGCGGAGAACCGGGCTCGAGATCGGCGAATTCCTTGGGCCGGTGGACGGCACGCACCGCGTCGTCCCATCGCGGCCAATCGTGACGCTTGACCAGATGCGCATCGGCCCATTCCGGCAGATCGGGCAGTTTTTCCAGCGCTGCCCGCACGGCCTTGCCGACCACTTTCGCCGTCAGGCCCGCGGTGAGGGGATAGATCGGCTCGAAGCGCGGCATTTCACCGCGCCGCTCCACCGGCAGGATGTAGTCCGGATGAATCATGTTAAGGCTGCGGCCGTATCGCTCGACTTGGCCGCTGACCACGCGCCATTCGCCCACCGGCAGGATCTGCTTCAGATAGTCGGCACGGGCATTGAAGAAAACCAGATCGAGATCGCCGCTGTCATTGACGCAGCTCACTCGATAGGGTTGTTTCGGATTGTTGGGTGCCAGATGCGCGAGGGGTTTCACCACCGCCGTGATGATGGTTCCCTCCAAGGCTTCCTCGAGCGGCGGCTCGGCGCTGCGATCCACCAGGCCGTTCGGGAGGTGCCAGAGCAGGGAAACCACGCTCAGCCCCGTCAGCTTCTCGAACAGCTTCGCGAATTTGGGGCCGATCCCAGGCAGGCTGGTCAGCGGCGCAAACAGCGGATAGAGGATCTGCGGTCGCACGTTAGCTTTCCGACTCATTGGATCAGACTGGGGACCAGGCTGGCTTCGACAAGCGAGCAAGGTATATCTTCGCGGCGGAACTAGGGAAGGGCGATGCGGCAATCACCGGAAACTCCAGAATCTCAAGCGGAAGCGGGAATCCTGCGGCGGCGGCTGCTGTTTCAGAGCAAGCATCGGGGCGTGAAGGAGCTCGACCTCATTCTGGGGCCCTTTGCGGAGCGATATCTCAGTGAATTCAACCCTATCGAGCTCGCGGAATACGCCGTGTTGCTGCGCGAACCCGACCCCGATATATACGACTGGCTGGTCGGTCGCGTGCCTCTGCCGGATCGCCTGCGTAACCGTGTCATGAGCCTGCTTCTTGCCTTTGGAAACCTATCTCCCGGAAACACCGTCCCCGGATAAACTGGCTGCCCACTGTGAATAACCTGCCTTTTGAATTGCCCGGCGCCGGCCGCCTCGATGTCGGCGGTGTCCCGGAAGGCCGCGACGCGCAGTTGATCGCCGCGGTCGCGGAGGCGCGTCCGGGCGGCGTTCTGCATGTGGCGCTCGACGACGTCCGCATGGCGCGCATGGTCGATGCGCTGGCTTTCTTCGCGCCCAGCCGGCGGGTTGTCGCTTTTCCGGCCTGGGACTGCCTGCCTTATGATCGCGTTTCGCCGCACCGGGATATCCTGGCGCGTCGCGTCGATGTGCTGACCGATCTCGCCCATCTCGGCTCGGACGATGCGAAGCCGATCGTCGTCACCACGGTATCCGCCATCCTGCAGCGCGTACCGCATCCGAAGACCTTCGCCACGGCGGCAAGGGAATTGAGGCGGGGCCAGGCCCTGTCCCAACAGGCCTTGGTCGAATATCTGCTCGGTAATGGATATTCGCGGTCCGGGACGGTGGGGGAGCCGGGTGAGTTCGCCGTCCGCGGCGGCATCCTCGATCTCTATCCGCCGGGAGCGCCGCAGCCGCTGCGGGTCGATTTCTTCGGCGACGAGGTCGAGGATATCCGGATCTTCGATGCGCTCAGCCAGCGCAGCCTGGAAAAGATCGATCGCTTCATCCTCAAGCCTGTCAACGAAGTCACGCTCAACCCGGAATCCATCGAGCGTTTTCGCACCGGCTATCGCGCGGAATTCGGTGCGGCCAATGATGACCCGTTCTATGAGGCGATCAGTGCCGGGCGCCACTATCCCGGCATGGAGCATTGGCTGCCGCTCTTCCTGCCCGATCTTGTGCCCCTGACACACTATCTGCCCGAGGCCATCCTCATTCTTGACCACCAGGTCGATGAGGCGAAGCGGGCGCGACTGGAAACCATCGCCGACTTCTACCAGGCGCGTCATGACCTCCAGCGCGCCGAGAAAGAAAGCGGCGCTCCGGTCTACCATGCGCTGCAGCCAAGCAAGCTCTATCTAAACGAGAACGGCTGGGGCCAATTACAGCGGAGCCGGCCGACCCTGGCCTTTAATCATCATCGCCATCCGGAAAGCGCCGGTTGGGTGGATGGCGGGGGGCGTCCCGCGCTCAATTTCGTCGAAGCGCGCACCAATCCCGACGTCAACCTCTATGACGCGGTGGCGACGGCGCTCCGGCCGGAGCTTGCTTCGGGTCGACGCGTCCTGTTGACGGCAGCCAGCGCCGGCGCCATCGAGCGGCTCTCCGGCCTGTTGGCGGATCACGGCCTCCCGAAGCCGCAGCCGGTTGCCCACGGCGACGATCTTGTCGGCCTGGACGTCGGCGCCGTCGGGCGCGCCGTGCTGAACCTGCCGTCCGGCTTCTCCGCCGGGCCACTGCTGGTGGTGACCGAGCAGGACATTCTCGGCGACCGCCTGACACGCACCATCAGCCGCAAGCGGAAGAGCGAGACCTTCCTTGCCGAGCTCTCCAGCTATCAGGCCGGGGACTATGTCGTTCACAACGATCACGGCATCGGCCGGTACGACGGCCTGGAAACGCTGGATGTCGGCGGCGCCCCGCATGATTGCCTGCGGGTAATCTATGACGGCGGCGACAAGCTGTTCGTGCCGGTCGAGAATATCGAGGTCCTGAGCCGCTACGGCGGTGAGGATGCGATCGTGGCGCTCGATAAGTTGGGCAGCGCCGCCTGGCAGGGGCGCAAGGCGCGGGTCAAGCAGCGCATCCGCGATATCGCGAATCAGCTCATGAAGGTCGCCGCGCAACGCTCGATCAAGGAGACCGAGCCGGTGATCCGCCCGGAGGGCCTCTACGACGAATTCTGCGCCCGCTTCCCCTATGCCGAGACCGAGGACCAGATCCGCGCCATCGAAGAGGTGATGGGCGATCTCGCCGCCGGCAAGCCGATGGATCGCCTGGTTTGCGGGGATGTCGGCTTCGGCAAGACCGAGGTGGCCTTGCGCGCCGCTTTCGCCGTCGCCATGTCCGGCCGGCAGGTGGCGGTGGTCACGCCGACAACCCTGCTGTGCCGCCAGCATTTCCGCACTTTCTCCGAAAGGTTCAAGGGCTTCCCTGTGCAGGTGCGCCAGCTCTCGCGCCTGGTCAACGCCAAGGATTCGGCCGAGACCAAGGAAGGGGTAAAAACCGGGAAAGTCGATATCGTGATCGGCACCCATGCCGTGCTCGCGAAGTCGGTGGAATTCGCCGATCTCGGCATGGTGATCGTCGATGAGGAGCAGCATTTCGGCGTCACCCAGAAGGAGCGGCTGAAGGAGCTGCGCGGCGATATCCACGTCCTGACCCTGACCGCGACGCCGATCCCCCGGACGCTCCAATTGGCGCTGACCGGAATCCGCGAAATGAGCTTGATCACCACGGCCCCGGTGGACCGCCTCGCGATCCGCACGTTCGTTCTGCCTTACGATCCGGTGGTCGTCCGCGAGGCCATCCTGCGCGAGCAGTTCCGCGGCGGACAGATCTTCTATGTTTGCCCCCGTATCGAGGATCTGGATTCCCTTACCGCCCGCATCCGCGCGCTGGTGCCGGAGATCAAGCTGGTGGTGGCGCATGGAAGGATGTCGCCGACCCAGCTCGAAAAGGCGATGACGGCTTTCTATGACCGGCAATACGACGTGCTGCTGGCGACCAATATCATCGAATCCGGCCTGGATATCCCGAACGCCAATACCATGGTGATCCACCGCGCCGATATGTTCGGCCTGGCGCAGCTTTATCAGCTCCGCGGCCGTATCGGCCGGGCGAAGCTGAGGGGCTATTGTTATCTCACGACGCCGCCCGGCAAGTCGCTCACCCCCGATGCCGACCGCCGGCTTGAGGTCATGCAGACTCTCGACCAGCTCGGCGCCGGCTTTACCCTCGCCAGCCACGATCTCGATATCCGCGGCGCCGGCAATCTCCTGGGCGACGAGCAGTCCGGCCATGTGCGCGAGGTCGGCGTCGAGCTCTATCAGCAGCTCCTTGAAGAAGCGGTGCGCGAGGCGCGGGGAGATCAGAAGGCGACGGCGCGGGATTGGTCGCCGCAGATCAATGTCGGCACTTCGGTGCTGATCCCGGAAAACTACGTTACCGATCTTTCGGTGCGGCTCAGCCTCTATCGGCGCATCGCGGGTCTTGAGAACGATGCAGAGGCCGAGGCCTTCGCGGCGGAACTCATCGACCGCTTCGGCCCGCTGCCGGCCGAGGTGGAAAACCTGCTCGGTATCGTTGCGATCAAACGCCTCTCGCGCGCCGCCGGCGTGGAGAAGATCGAAGCTGGCCCCAAGGGCGCGGTGCTGTCGTTCCGCCACAACCGCTTTGCACGGCCTGACAAACTGGTGGGTTTCATCTCCAAGCACGCGGCTTTGTTCAGTATCCGGCCGGACCACAAACTGGTTTGCAAACAGAACTGGGAAACGCCGAAGGGCCGCGTCGCGGGCGTTGAGAAACTGATGAAGAACCTGGCGGCGCTGGCCGCCTAGACTCGCACCAGCGCGTCGTCTTCGCGGGCGAGGTCGAACATGTGGTGCAGGGCTTCCGGCTCCTGGGCGCCGGACAAACCGAAGCGGCCGTTGAAGACGAAGTAGGGCACGCCGTTGATGCCTTGCCGTCGCGCCAGGAAGTCCTCGGCGACGGTGGTGCCGATCGGGCTGTCCTCGGCCAAGGCCGCGTCGATGTCCTGCCGCGGCAATTGGCATTCGAGGCCGAGCTCCAGCAGGACATCGCTGTTTCCCGTGTCCAGCCCTTCGCAGAAATAGGCGGAGAACAGCCGATCCAGCATCACGTTCTGCTGGCCGTGCTGGCCGGCCAGTGCCAGCAGGCGGTGCGATTTCATCGTGTTCGGGATCCGCGTAACGCGGTCGAAGACGAAGCGGATGCCTTCTTCGGCGCCCACCCGCGTCACCGTTTCATAGAGCCGGTTCGCACGTTCGATGCTGCCGAATTTGGCGGCGATGTATTGGCGGCGGTCCATGCCGCCGGTCGGCATGCCCGGATTGAGCTGAAAGGCCCGCCAGCGGATCGCCAGTTGCGGCAGCGGCCGCATCCGCAAAGCGCGCTCAAGCCTCCGCTTGCCGATGAAGCACCAGGGGCAAACCGTGTCGGAGAAGATTTCCAGATGCATCGCTTCCGCCTTCGCCGGTGATTCTGCCCCGGCGGAGGGCGAGGAGCAAGATCGTAATTTCTGCCAGGGACCAAAATGGATCGGCAGCATCCGCCATCCGCCGCCTCACGCGGGCGACCGCGCCGGCTGGGCTTCGACATCAGCGGCGCGATCCGCTCCCATTCCTCGTCCGTCAAATCCGACGGATACCGCTTCGTCTTCTTGGCGATCTGGGCCATCCGACCCGGCTCTGCTTCGTCGACATCGCCAGCTTGAATCACGCCGACCCCCTTCACCGCAATCCACATTACCGATTTTCCAAACGGACTCTGAAACCGTAAAATCGCGGCGCGCCAAGGGGTTCTCGTGTGATTTAGCACTGTGACAACTGGGAGGCTGGTACCGTGGAAAAAAGCATCGCATCCCTATATTCCAACTCTTCTCGACCAGATGAAGGACGGTCAGATCGGCCGTCGCGACTTTCTTAGGAAGGCAACGTGTATCCGTTCGGTCACGCTGCTATCACTGCCGCTGCAACGACTAAACTTCCCGCTTTGTGAGGAGACGCACTATGACCTACGATCCCCAATTCATGCACCGCGCCATCGCGCTGTCGGAGCAAGCGCTCGCAGTCCCGGGCGCCGCACCGTATGGGGCGGTGGTGGTGAAGGACGGCCGCATCATCGGAGAGGGCCTCAATCACGCAATCTGTAACCATGATCCCTCCTCGCATGGCGAGGTTGAAGCAATCCGCGCCGCCTGCCGCGCACTTGAAACCGTCGACCTGAGCGGCTGCGACCTCTATACCTCGTGCGAACCCTGCGCTCTTTGCGTCTCGCTGATGACGATAACTAACATCGCCCAACTCTACTACGCAGCGGGGAAAGAGGATGCCTGCGCTCTTTTGACCGACTGGCCCGACTCTCTCGCCTACTCCCTCGGAGTGATGCACGAGGCCGGGGTGCGCGTCGGCTCCGGGCGGCTGCCGGCTGCCCAGCACATGGGCCGCGCGGCGCTGGCGGTAATCGATCGTTGGATGCTCGCGAAGGGGCTGGCTTGAGGTTCGAACTTCCGAGATGATGTTTTGAGATGGCGAGGGATCGCCTTGAACATCAAGGAAAGGCAGTGATGGCCGATGACGCCGTTTTTTCTCTCCTCGCCGGAGGCCCGATTGGGAACCTCGAACTACCGCAGTTTTCGTGACTGTGGGCACGGGTTGATGGCGACAGGCGCTACTGGTGATCCGATGCGCCTTTCTTGCACTCGTTGGGACTTCAGAGATTGCTTCTGGACGGGCGGCAGGCTGTCAAGTTCGAAGTATTTCAGGGGCTCGTAATCCTCGATCACGATACAGCGGTCGATTGTGTTTCCGTCGCTCGATAGGGGGCAGATGACGAATTCGATCCAGCGGGGCACCGTCTCCTCCACCATCCAATACGTGACCCCGTAAGCCGGGCGTTTGGCGGCGACAGCTTCGCGATAATAAGCGGTTCCGTCCTTTTCATAGGGCGGCTCAAAAACAAGCGTATCCAAATAACAGCCGGTGAAGTCGAATTTGGCGAAGCGTACGACCTCCGTGCCAACCAGCCGGTAGAACACCCGGAAGGGGTCGTAGCTGATACCCACCATCATGACATGAGGGAGAACATCTTTCAGCGCGGCGGGATCGATTTCGCCAGGCGTCGGCATGGCGCGCGTGCCGCGCAGGCCATTCCAGTATCGCAGCAATGCCCGGCAGCGGTCGGAGCGAAGCTTCGGTTCGTTGATGGCGGGATCGAAGATCTCGAAGATTTCGTCCATGACCTGCAACCGGCGTTCATATCGGCTGCGGATATAGCATCATAGCGCCTTCGGATCGATAAATCGCTTCAACACATTGCCGGTGATGCGGGCGACATTGTTCTGGTAGCCGGCGTGGCACAGCGAGGCTGCCCAGGTGATGGATCCGGTGGAGAACACGCCCCCGCCCTTAGGCCCCTCGAAATACACAATTTCCGCGCGCACATTCGGGTTTTCGATGGCGTCCTGGCCCGGGAATCCGGCCAGCAGCTCTTCGGGTGAAAGCAGGAAGACATTGGTGTGCTCGACCGAGCGCGCCAGGATGAGGGCGTGCGGCGGCGTCCCGAGATTCTTGTCGGCGGCGTCGAGTTCATAGCCTGCCGCGCCGCCCAGCACGCCGAAATCGCCGATCTTCTCCTCGGCGCCGACGCCCTCGAAGATGAAGGTCGCGCGCGGGTCGAAGCTGTCCGGTTGGCGCAGGAAATAGGAGTTCTGGTCGAAGCCTTCGGAAACGAAACCGACGCCGAACAGGCTCTGCGGCGCGCGCCCCTGGGAGCGCCAGAGCCCGCCGTTCTCGCCGGTGAAGCTGTGATAGCGCTCGCCGGCCGGCATCTCGAAGCAGCGCGTGCCGGCTTCGCCGCGGCGCACCTCGATCACGCCGGGCAAAGCGGGATCGGTGGCGACGCGCCAATAGAACCCGTTGCCGCCCAGATACATCACGCGCCCGCCGTCCTGCAGATAGGCGTCGAAGGCATCCAGCATCGCGGTCGAGTGATATTCCGGATGGCTGCCCGTCATCACGCAGCGGTAGTCCCGCAGCAGCTCGACGCCCTCTTCATGGATGCGGTCGTCGGTGATGATGTCGAAGGGCTGGCCGATGGAGGTCAGCCAATCCACCACATGGAGATCGGCATTGAAGTTCCAGAGCGCATGCTTGGGCCGTGTGTTCAGGATCGGCCGATGCCATGAGCTATAGACCGCGCCGCTGCCGTCGCGGTGCCGGTCATAGAGCGAAATTCCGAAATCGCGGCGCGCCTTCAGGAACATCTCGGTGGGGCCGAGCTCCAGCAGGGCGCCGTAGCAAACCTCGGAGAGCGCATCCTCGTAGCCGTGATGGCTGTTGGCATAGGCGACGAAGGTGAAAGTCGAGGCCAGAAACGCGACCGGCGCCTTCTTGGCATTTTTCGCGGGCAGCACGAAGAACGGGAGAAAATCCTCGCCATTGCCGGCGCAGGTCACATGCGCCGCATAGATGCCGCTCGGCAGGTCGGCCGGCACGGTCCACTGGAAGTCGCTCTCCCATTGCATGTCGTGCAGATCGTCGCAATGGAAGTGGATGGCGCCGTAAAGATCGGGCTGGTCCGTCCAGCGCAAGGCCTGGCCGCGCCAGTTATGGCCGGTCACCGCCCGGGTCGGCAGATTGACCGCGCGGCCATGCCGCTTGTTCCCGGAAACGTCAACGATCTTTTGCGTCGCGATTTCGCGCGAGAAATCCCAATGCCCGAAGCAGTCCGTCAGCAGCGCACCGATTGCGACAACGCCTTCTTCCCCACCTATGAGAGGGCGGATCAGGGGCGATTCAATCTTGCCGTCAAAGTGACGCGTGGAGAACAGCCGCTCTCCCTCGACGGCCTCGAGTTCCGCGGCAATGGTGACGGGCACGCCGCCCAGTTCCGGCAGCGCAAACGCGAATGGTGCGGATGCGGTGGCGACGGCGTCTTCGCGCGGCAAGGGAGTCAGCAGCCGCTGCGTCAGCCGTAAGACCTTTCCGTCGGGATCGGCGCTGGCGATCAGCAGCGACCATCTTTTTTCGGGAACTCCGCGGGCAAGCGTCACGGAGGCTTCTTTCGAGGACGAAAGGACGGAAAACCTGGGTCGGCCTTCGGCGTCGATCTGCAAACGCCAGCCGAATCGATCCGGCCCGGCACTTTTGAGGCAGGCGAGAACCGTCTGGTCCGCATGCTTGTCCAGCCAGGTTGGATGGATCAGGGCCGCCACCGTGAAGCCTTGCTTCGCGCGCAGCGGCACCCCATCGGCGATAAAGACGAGGGAGCCGGCGTTGACGCGTTGTTGACGGCCGGGATAGCGTCCGTTGACGGAGGCGGAAACCGGCTTTGTCTTGACGCCGGCGCCGGTCGGGCGATCGTCGCCGCAGATCAGGCGCAGGATCTCGGCGTCATATTCCGCGGCGCCACCTTCGCAGCTCACTTTGAACGCGATGGTTTCGCCCGGCCGCACCGAAAGCCGGTCGGTGTATCCGACGATTTGCAACATTGTCTGA
>DASYDA010000550.1:0-2554 GCA_036499865.1 Dongiaceae bacterium
CGGCTGCGGCGACGGCGCGCTGCTCGATTATCTCGGCCAGTTCAAGCAGGTGGACGGGCGCGGCGTCGAACTCTCCCAGGCCGGCGTCAATGCCTGCGTCGCCCAGGGCCTGAGCGTCGTCCAGGGCGACGCCGATACCGATCTCGCGCAATATCCGGACGACGCCTTCGACTACGTGCTGCTGTCGCAGACCCTGCAGGCGACCCGCGATCCGCGGCAGGTGGTGCGCAACCTGGTGCGCATCGGCCGCAAGGCGATCGTGTCATTCCCGAATTTCGGCCATTGGCGGGTGCGCTGGAACCTGCTCTGGACCGGCCGCATGCCGGAAACCGAGACCATCCCGGCGCGCTGGTACAACACGCCGAACATCCATTTCTGCACCATCCTGGATTTCGTCGATCTCTGTGCGGAACTCGACATCGAGATCGAACGCTCGCTCTCGATCAACGAGCTCGGCAAGGCCAACTCGCTCCGCAGCCACCGCCTCGCCAATTTCTTCGGCGAGCAGGGGATGTTTCTGCTGCGGAAGCGTTGAACACTCGCGCGGATTTACGACCGGGTGTATCAATGCGGCACTGATTTCCCAGCAAACGGAGACCGAGATGCCAGCAGACAAAGTGGCCGTTATCAGCGCGGGCGGGAGCGGCATGGGCGCGGCGGCGGCCAAGAGATTGGCGGCGGACGGCTTCAAGATCGCCATCCTGTCCTCCTCAGGCAAAGGAGAGGCGCTGGCAAAGGAGCTGGGCGGCATCGGCGTCACCGGGTCGAACCAGTCCAATGACGATCTCGCCAAGCTGGTCGATCTCACGGTCTCGAAATGGGGGCGCATCGACGTGCTGGTCAATAGCGGCGGGCATGGCCCCCGCAAGCCGATCCTCGAGATCACCGATGAGGATTGGCACAAGGGCATGGACGTCTATCTGATGAACGTCATCCGCCCGACCCGGCTGGTGACGCCGCATATGCAGAAGCAGAAATCCGGCGCGATCATCAACATCTCCACCGCCTGGGCCTTCGAGCCGAGCTCCATGTTCCCGACCTCAGCGGTGTTCCGCGCCGGCCTCGCCTCCTACACCAAGGTGTTCGCGGACACCTATGCGGCGGACAATATCCGTATGAACAACATTCTTCCGGGCTGGATCGACAGCCTTCCGGCGACCGAAGAGCGCCGCCAGAGCGTGCCGATGAAGCGCTACGGCAAGAGCGAAGAAATCGCGGCGACGGTCTCATTCCTCGCTTCGGAGGGCGCGGGCTACATCACCGGGCAGAACATCCGCGTGGATGGCGGAATCACGCGGTCGATTTGAACCACGACGACGTCAGCGCGCGTCGATATCCGCCGCGAACCGCTTCAGGATATCCTGCAGCCCGGCATTGAGCGCGGTTACCGTGGCGTCGATCGTGTCATCCGCCGCCGGCTGCTCCGCGTGGTAGACCTTGTCGATGACCAGCGCGTCGGTGTTCTCGTCGATCAGCGAGAGCTCGATCTCGATGATCCCGGTGCTCTTCTTGTCCCGGACGGACTGCTCCAGGCGCTTGATGTCGCCCTGGATGCGGTAGCTGCCGCCGAGCCTGAGTTCGCTCGGCACCACCTTGTCGGCGACGCCGGCGGAACGGAGATAGGCGATGGTCTGGTCGCGCAGCATGGCTCCCGGTACGTCGGTCCAATAGGCATAGTTGCGCTGTTCGAGCTTGGTGCCGTTGGCGGTGAAGAGCAGCGGGCGCTCGCCGGCGACCCCATCGGCGGCGAAGGGCACGACTTCGAGCACGCCGGCGATCGGATGCGCGATCACCCCCGGCGCCGGTCCCGCCTCCAGGCGGAAATACTGCTCCCTCGGCACGGAAGGCGCGGCGCAGCCGGCGGTGAACGCGGCCAGCAGCAGGGAGACCGCAAGGCCCAGGCGGAAACGCATCATGTCACTGTCCTCCGACTTATTGTCCGCCGACCGGCTTCAAGCCCTTATCGGCATCCGGACTGCCGCCCGAAAGCAGCAGACCCGGATTCTGCCGGATCAAGCGGCTGAACTCGTTCATGTTGCGGCTCGTCCCTTCCAGATTGTTGGTGATGGCGTCGATATTCTGCGAAACCGAACGCAGGATATATTCGAGATCGGCTGTGGACTTGTCGACGTTCTTGGCATTGCGATCCACCATACTGTGGATCGATTGCGCGACGCCGTTCACCTCCATCGACAAGGCGTTGAGATGCGCCAGGGTCTGGTCGGCGCTCTTGCTGGCGGTATCCAGGTTCGCCAGGATCTGGCCCACCGCATTGACATTGCCGTCCGAGAAGACCTTGCGCAGCTGCTTGATATTGTCCGATATGCCGTCGGTGAGATCCTTCACCTGAACCGAGATGTCGTCGAGATGGCCGCTCGCATTGGCGATCAGGCCGCGCACATCGGTGCCGACCCCGCCGATCTGGGTGTTCGCCGTGTCGGTGAGCTGTTTCACGGAAGACTGCAATTGCGAGACCAGCGGCACGACGCCGGTATCCAGCAAGCCGCCGATCTTGCCCGCGAGGCCGGCCATCAGCGCGAACATGTCGCCTTGG